>NZ_JBHYNC010000004.1:0-228619 GCF_042743165.1 Gordonia sp. NPDC058843 | reverse complement strand
CGCAACGTGTCTCACCAGGCCCTTCGTGGCTCGTCGCTAGCGCTCCTCGCACCTCAGGGACCAGGGGTTATGCGGTTCTTTCGGATTAGGGAGCAGGGGTTATGCGGTTCTTTCGGATTAGGGAGCAGGGGTTATGCGGTTCTTTCGGATTAGGGAGCAGAGGGGGTGGCCCTGCGCACGCTCAGGGCGGGCCTCCGCCAGTGCCGGGGCGGTCGCTGCGTACGCAGTGAGTGCATCGCCAGATCAGAACAGCGTCGGCGGGAGAGCGCCTTCGAACTCGAGCAACCAGCGTTTGGTCGCGAGACCTCGACCGGTCGAGCCTCCCGAGTAACCGCCGAGACCGTCCCCGGCCACCACACGGTGGCAGGGGATCACCAGGGGTACGGGATTGATGCCCATGATCGTCCCGACGCCCCGCGCGGAGACCCGCGTGCCGGTCATCGACGCGAGTTCGCCGTAGGTGACGGTCTCGCCATGTGCGACCTCTTGATGCAGCGTCGAAAGTACTGCACGAGCGCTGTCCGACATCTTGTCGAGGCCGACGGGCAGGTCGAACTCGGTGAGCTCGCCGTCGAAGTAGGCGCGCAATTGCCGAACCGCTTCGGCGAGAACGGGATCGGCGGTGTCGCCGCCGGCCGTCGCATCGGTGTCCGTCGGCCACGCCACGCGCACGACGGCCGCGCCGTCGCTGTCGACGGCAACGGTGCCGACCGGCGTCGGCACGATGACTCGGGATGGTGAGGGCATCGGAGGGATCTCACGGTCGGGGTCGGGTTTCGGGGTCGGGTTCGGCCACAATAGCGGAGGTCACGACAGCGGGCCTCACGCAGCGCGGGGAATATCCCACCCGATCTCGGTGTTCAGCCCACCATGAGTGCTAACGCAGAGTTGAGTCCTGAAGGCTGGGTCCGCGAGCAGACCGAGAAGATCCTCGAGCAGGGCACCACCGAGGGCGTGACGGTCATGAACCGCCCCATCGTTCTCTTCACCACGACCGGTGCGAAGTCGGGAAAGAAGCGGTACGTGCCGCTCATGCGGGTCGAGGAGAACGGCAAGTACCTGATGGTCGCGTCGAAGGGCGGCGCGCCCGAGCACCCGGCGTGGTATCACAACGTGAAAGCGAATCCTCAGGTCACCGCGCAGGACGGTACCGAGGTGAAGGAGCTGACCGCTCGCGAGCTGAGCGATGGCGAGGAACGCGACCATTGGTGGGAGCTCGCCGTCGCGGCATTCCCTCCCTACGCGGAGTACCAGACCAAGACCGACCGGCAGATCCCGGTGTTCGTCCTCGAGTGACGCCGGTCTGAACAGTCCAAAGCCCCCGGTCGAGAGTCCGGGGGCTTTGGTCTGTGACGAGCAGACAGCATCGACATGTACAGCATCGACCCGGCCGGGAAGCGAGCCGTCGGATTCAAGCTCGCCGACGGCCTGGATGTCCCGGACGAGCCGACGTCGAAATTCACGTTCGCGCGCCAGCGGTCGAAGCTCGCCGGCGTCGTCTGCGGGTCGTACTTCGTGGTCGAAGGGGAGTACTGACCCGCTCGCTCAGGAGAAGCGGATGTTCATGGTGGCCAGACCGAAGATCTTGCGACCACCCGACTTCGCCACCACGATGACGACGCCCGTTCGGGTCTCGGCATCGAGCGACTTGATACGCCCGCTGAACTCGATCTCGCCGCCCTCGGCGCCCGACACGACAGCGGGCTGGGACAGTCGGACCGCGTAGCGGGTGACGGCGCCCGGGTCGCCCGACCACGATGACACATACGCGGCCCCGAGTCCCATGGTCAGCATGCCGTGCGCGATCACGTCGGGCAGGCCGGCCAGCTTCGCGCTCGTCTCGTCCCAGTGGATGGGATTGGCATCGCCGGCGACACCGCCGTAGTTGACCAGGTCGCCGCGGGACAGCCGGATGTTGTGCAGCGGGAGTTCGTCGCCGACGCTCAGCTCGTCGAAGTTCCGGGCCCCCGGCGTGCGTCCGGTGTCCTCGGCGGTCCGGACGTCGGCGTCGGGACGTACCGTCTTCACGTATCGGTCCGCGGCTTCGTCATGACTGAAGATGTTGACGTCGTGCATCATCACCTTGCGGACGGCGTTGCTCAGTTCGGGATCGACATCCTCGGCGGTCACACCGACGACGGTCGTGTGCATCGTGTGCACTCGTTCGCCTGCCGCGTCCGTCATGGTGTTGGTCACGGTGATCAGGTCTTTGCCCGCGATGCGGCGGACACTCGTCAGCTCGACATCGGTCGTCAACTCGTCTCCGGCGACGATCGGACGGTGCTGCTCGAAGACCTGCTCGGTCTGCACGTAGGTGTCGTATCCGACGATGACCGATTCGAAGAGCTCCCGGTTTGCCGCCATGGCCGGGATGGAGGTGAAGGTGAGCGGTGTGACGAGACCTGAATAGCCCAGTGCCTCAGCGGATTCGGGTTCCCAGTGGGCGCCATGGTAGTCCTGCACGGCACGTGCGTACTCGCGCACCTTCTCGCGCCCGACCTGGTACGAGCCGTCGAGGACGTAGTAATGACCGACGCGGGATTCGATCCCGGCGGGCTCGTCGGTGGCCGTGGCGGTGGTCGTCGGAGTTTGCGTCACCCCGAACACGCTAACGGTGTGCGCATTCGAGTCCAACTCCGGAGTAACTTTCGGCGGCGATGTCAGCGTCGCAGCCCCTTGTCGTGGGCGTACTCGGCGGGTCGCCCGGAGGTCTGCCAGTCGTGCCAGTTCTCCCGGTGGCGGCACATCGTCTTCTCGTGCAGTCGGCGAAAGCGGGGAGAGAGGCGACGCACGGTCTCGACGATCATCACCGCGGGGAGGCGGAGGACGATGACGAGGACTCCCGGAACCGGACTGGGCATCCGGTAGCGCAATCTCGTCATGGGCAGCATGTAGATGCTCGAATACGCCGCATACATCGCCGCGTTGTATCTGCCGCGCAGCCGCTCGAGGCCCGTGGACCCGCTCTTCGCGAAGGCTGCGGGGAACGACTCGATGAGCTCGGCGCCGTCGTCGCCCGCGTCGTGGCTGCGGGTGGAGGTGACGAATGCCAGTAGCCGAAGCGAATCGGCAATCGTCTCCGGGTACCACTGCGTCCGGACGCCGAGTAGGTGACCGAGATAGCGCTGGTAGTGCAGGAGGACGCGGATCTCGCGGGGCGTCGTCTGTACTCCGGTCAGCCACAGAGCCATCGCCGGCACCACGCTGCCGCCCAGCAAGGTCAGCAGTTGATAGGACTGACTGATCGGATCGCCCCAGCGCTGCCGGTCCCATTCGGGGTGTTCGGCGACGGTGCGTCGAACCCACACGTGCATGACGCGTACCCGCATCGCCGTCGCACGGCCCTGCGATCCCGGCGTGAGCAGCGCGCCGGGCTGCGAGACGTCGATCCAGAAGCGTGAGGTCTCCAGGAACCGGCGCAACGCGTTGTCGCCGGCGTAACCGCCGGCCAGCGAGAGGGGCTTCGCGACAGCGGCTTCGGTGTACATCTCGAGAGTGATCCCCCCGGCGACACTGAACAGGCCGGTGCCCCACCGACGCCAGATCGCCTCACCTTCGGCGATCAACTCGGGGTCGACCCACTCGGGAACGGTCTCGAACTCCTCGAACAGATCGACCAGGGCCGGTGGGGGATTCTCGACGCTGTCGAGGCCGTCGGTGAGTGCCTGATCGAGAAGTGCTCGGGCCGCGTCCCCGCCGAGAGTGCCGTAGACCTCGTCGACGAAGCGTTCGGCCACCGGATCGGTGCGGAACATGTCCTCGGCGAAGGTGCGGAGGTTCTCCTGTTCTGGGAAGAGATCTTTGTGGGTGACCTGCCGGACCAGTGCCCGGACGCGTCGCAGCCGCCGGTTCGACATCGCGGACTCATAGGCGACCGCGGCGGGAAATGCAGGAGCGTCGGATGGCAGCGAGGTGGACACATGAACTCCTGACGAGTGAGACGGATTCTCCTATGTGTATCACTCGCCCGGGAGGGGGTGTGGGGCGGTCGGCCCGTTGACTTCAAGTGAACATGAAGTTGCACCGTGGAGTGGACATGCCGCACACCCCGAGGAGACACCGATGCGCCGCATTCTGCCTGACCTGTGGGAAACGAGCTCCGACAGTCCATTTCCCGGATTGACCACACATGCCTACCTGTGGACGTCGAACCGAAACGTCCTCTTCTATTCGGTCGCGTCCGACGCCGAATTCGACGAACTGGACCGGCTCGGAGGGGTCGACCATCAGTATCTGTCGCATCAGGACGAGGCCGGGCCGCTGTTGGCCGCGATTTCCGAACGCTTCGGGTCGACGCTGCACGCCCCGGCTGCCGAGGCCGACCGGATCGGTGTTCACACGCGGATCGGGGTGATGCTCACCGACCGGCACACCGACGACAACGGTGTCGAGGTGATCCCGACGCCCGGTCATTCCCCGGGGAGCACGAGCTACGTGGTGCAAGGCGCCGACGGCGACCGCTACCTGTTCACCGGGGACACGCTCTACCGCGGCCCGTCGGGGCGATGGGCCGCCGGTTACCTACCGGGCATCAGCGATGCGGAGGAACTCACGGCGAGTCTGGACCTGCTCGCAACACTCGTACCGGATGTCGTCATCTCCAGTGCGTATGCGGGGGACTCGGCTGTGCACCGCGTCGACGCGGCGACCTGGACCGCAGACGTCGCAGAGGCCGCTCGCGGCCTGGAGTCGGCGGCCGGCCGGAACACCTAGTCGAACAGCCGGCGGAACAGATTGGTCTCGGCGAGATCGACCAGTTCATCGCCGCGACCGGACAGCACGGTGCGCAGGGCGTAGAGCGTGAAGCCCTTGGCCTGGGCGGCGGTGATCGCCGGCGGGATGGACAGCTCCTGCCGAGCGGTGACGACGTCGAGCAGTGCCGGACCGTCGTGGGCCAGGAACTCGTCGACCGCGCCGGCGAGATCGTCGGGTTGCTCAACCCGTCGGCCCCGGATGCCGACCGATTCCGCGAGCGCGGCGAAATCGGGGTTCTCCAGATCGGTTCCGAAGTTGACGAATCCGGCAGCTTTCATCTCGACCTCGACGAAGTTCAGTGACGAGTTGTCGAAGACGACGATCTTGACCGGCAACCGGTTCTGCGTGATGGTCAACAACTCGCCGAGCAGCATCGCGAGCCCGCCGTCGCCGGCGAGCGCGATGATCTGACGGTCGGGGAAGGCGGTCTGCGCCCCGATGGCCTGGGACACCGCGTTGGCCATCGAGCCGTGGGTGAACGAGCCGATCAGGCGACGGGCCCCGTTCATCTCGAGATAGCGTGCCGCCCACACCACCGGTGACCCCACGTCGGGGATGAAGACCGCGTCGGCACTCGCCTTCTCGTTGATGAGGCGGGTCAGATACTGCGGGTGGATGGGTGCACGGTTGCGGTCGTTGTCGGCCAGGTCGTCGAGGCGCCGCCGAGCTTTGGTGTAGTGGGCCAGCGAGGTCGACAGGTGTTCGGAGTCGCGCCCGCCGGTGATCGACGGCAGGAGCGCCCGGGCGGTGTCGCCGACATCGCCGACGAGCGGCAGGTCGACGGGGCAGCGTCGACCGATCTGTTCACCGCGGATGTCGACCTGGATGATCGTCGCCTTCGACGGATAGAACTGCTCGTAGGGAAAGTCGGTGCCGAGCATGAGGAGGGTGTCGCACTTCTCGATCGCGCGGTACCCCGACGAGAAGCCCAGCAGTCCGGTCATTCCCACGTCGTAGGGATTGTCGTACTCGATGAACTCCTTGCCGCGCAACGCATGCACGACGGGGGCCTGGAGAACCCGGGCGAGCTCGACGACCTCGTCGTGCGAACCCTGCACGCCGGCGCCGGCGAGTATCGTCACTCGCTCGGCGGCGTTGAGAGTGTCTGCGGCACGAGCGATCTCGGCGTCGGTGGGACGTGTGACGCGAGGGATGCGGCGGATGGGTGCGCCCGCCCGTCGTTTCGGGCACGGCGCCAGGAAGGTCTCGCCCGGGATCACCAGGACCGCGACGTCCTGCTTCTCGACGGCGGTGCGCAATGCGATGTCGAGTAGTCGCGGCATCTGTTCGGGGGTGCTGACCATCTCGCAGAACGCACTGCACTCCCGGAACAGCTGCTCGGGATGGGTCTCCTGGAAATAGCCGGTGCCGATCTCCGTCGCCGGGATGTGGGCGGCGATCGCGAGGACGGGGACCCGACTGCGGTGCGCGTCGAACAGTCCGTTGATCAGATGCAGGTTCCCCGGCCCGCAGCTTCCCACGCACACCGCGAGTTCGCCGGTGAGCGCGGCTTCGGCAGACGCGGCGAAGGCTGCCGACTCCTCGTGCCGGACATGCCGCCACGAGATGGAGTCGTGTTTGCGGAGGGCGTCGGTGAAACCGTTCAGCGAATCACCCGGTAACCCGTGGACACGGCGGACTCCCGCACGCTCGAGTTCCTCGACGATTCTCTCTGCGACAGTGGTCGGCATGACGATCCGTTCGGTCGGGTCCGTGTGACCCGACTATAGACGCGGGTGGACGACCGCCGACTCCTCCGGAGTTCGGCCCACACTGATTCTGCGAGGTCGCTCCGCTGCCGAGGCGATGTGAGAATCGACGGCATGCCACGACGCGGTGCCCCCCTGGAGAAGCTCGGATTCCTGACCATCGGACGCTTCGACGGCAACGATCCCCGCCCCGGTCATCTCGAAACCCTGCGGACGATCGAGCTGGCCGAACAACTCGGCTTCGACAGCGTGTGGGTGCGCAACCGTCACCTCCAGTACGGCATCTCCTCGCCCGTGGCCCTGCTGGCGGCCGCCGCGGTACGCACCAGCCGCATCGAGCTGGGCACCGCCGTGATCCCGCTCGGTCTGGAGAACCCGCTGCGACTGGCCGAGGACCTGGCAACCGTCGACATCCTCAGTGAGGGCCGACTCAATCCGGGTGTCTCCGTGGGTGTACCGATGCGCTACGACGACTACAAGACGGCGCTGTATCCCGAAACCCATGGACTGGAGAACTTTTCGAAGGGGCGGGTGGTGCGGCTCCTGAACAACCTGCGCGGCGAGCCGGTCAGCGACTTCGAGGGGACCGTCGGGATAGAGACGTTCTCCCGGCGCGTGCAGCCGCACTCGCCCGGACTGGCCGATCGGGTCTGGTACGGAGGCGGGCTGAGCTCTGCGATCTGGGCGGGTCGGCAGGGGATCAACTATCTGACCTCCTCGGTGGTGACCGTCGAGGGAACGAGGTCGCGAGATTTCGCAACCATTCAGGCCGAACACATCGACGCCTACCGCGCCCATCACGTCGATCCCGGCCGAGCGCGGGTGTCCCAAGGATTGGTGGTGATCCCCACGGACTCGGCCACCCCGGATCAGGTGCGGAAGTACCGGGCCTATGCCGACAGCCGACTGGAACGCACGTTCACCCCGCAGGGTCCGCGCGGTCTGTTGTTCTCGCCGGATCACGTCGGACCGTCCGACGAGATCGCCGAGAAGCTGTACGAGCACGCGGGATTCCAGCGCGCCACCGAGGTGGCCTTTGCGTTGCCGTTCTCCTTCGACGAACCGGACTACCTGCAGATCGTGGGCGATCTCGCCGGTCGGCTCGGTCCGGCGCTCGGATGGGCACCGGCCGGGTGAGGTAGGGGAAGTGGTAGCGAAAGTGCGTGCTACATGCCGTTTTTCGCTACGAAATCCCGGTCGTCGTCGTGGGTTCGACCGGTTGCCGCAGGAGAGTGCGGAGTTTGTCCGGCGCAACCCGGCGGAAGTCGCTGAAGTAGATCTCGTGGTGATGGCCACTCATCCGTAAACCGTTGTCGGGGATGAACTCATCGTGCATCTCGGCCAGCACCGGGCCCTCGTCGTCGAAGGAACCGTGGTGAAGTGTCTGTACGCACAGCCCCTCGGCGAGGGAGGCGGTGCGTAGATCGTCGAGCCGTGGAGGCGGCTTCTTCGCGCCGACCTGCGTGACAACAGTGTCGAGCAGTTCGTCGTCGATCCAGTCGGGGATCATCAGCATGAGAGTCCAACTCCAGCGGCCCTTGTCGCGGGCACCGGTGAACACTGTCATGTCCGCGGCCCACCAGAGCCCCTCGAGCGGCGGTACGACGTAGTCACGACCGAGTTCACGGCTGCTCGCGAACTTCAGCTTGTAGGCGACCGGGTACAGCGTCTCGATCGTCGCAGCGAATTGCGGCGAGGTGTTCGGGTCGCCCGCGCCGTCGATCATCAGATAACGCATCGTCGGCACGTCGAGGACGCGGATCGCGCCGCGTCGCGCCCGGTAGGCGTCCAGGGTCTTCTTGAAGTCGATCTTCTCGGGCACGGGACCGACCCTAACCGGGGATGCGGCGCCGCTCATAGGTTCGGAGAGCGAGGAAGTAGGAGATTCCGCCGATCACGAGACTCCAGACGATGGCGGCCACAACACTTCCGGTGGGGACCGTGGCGTCGGTGAGGGTGCCGCGCAGGACTTCGATGACGGGGGTGAACGGCTGATACTCGGCGAACTGCCTCAGACCGGCCGGCAGGGACTCGGCCGGTACGAAACCCGTACTGAGAAACGGCAGGATCGTGAGGAACATCGGTGTGTTGCTGGCGGTCTCCACGCTCTTGGCCGCCAGTCCGAGAAACACCGACAGCCAGATCAGTGCGATGGCGAACACGGTGGTCACCCCGAGCGCGCCCACCCAGTCGAGTGCGTCGGCCGACGGCCGGAATCCGATCGCGACGGCGACGGTGAGGACGACGACGATACTGAACAGCGCCTGTACGAGGCTGGCCACCACATGGCCGGTCAGGACCGCGGAGCGGGCGATGTCCATGGTGCGGAACCGATTGATGATCCCCGCTGTCATGTCCATGGCCACGACGATGGCGGTGCCCTGCACCGCCGAGGCGACGGTGACCAGCACGATTCCGGGCACGACATAGTCGAGATAGGCGGCCCGCCCGCCGGCGCCGGACTGCGTGATCATCCCGGCGCCGAGCTGGCCGCCGAACACGAAGACGAAGAGCAGCAGGAAGACGACCGGGATCCCGACCAGCATCACGGTGAGCACCGGAAACCGGATGAGCCGACGAACATTGCGGCGCACCATGACCCGCGAATCCGCCACCGCGTCGGCAATTGCCGTCATGACGCCGCTCCGGGCTGATCGGCGTCGGTGGCCTCGGGAGCGGGGTTGCCGGTGAGGGCGAAGAACACGTCGTCGAGGGTCGGGGCGTGGACACCGACGTCGGAGACCGAGATGCCGGCGGCGTCGAGCCGGTTCAGAGTGGTCCGGACCGTGGTGACGGTGTCGTCGGTCGCGATGTCGAGGCGACGGGATTCGGTGACGCGACGCGCCTCCGGGAGAAGCGAAGCCGCCGCGTGAAACGAGTCGTGGTCGGCGAAAGTCAGGCGCACCTCGGAATCGTGCACCCGGCTCTTCAACTCCGCGGCGGTTCCCTCGGCCACTATGTGCCCATGGTCGAGCACGGCGATACGGTCGGCGAGTTGGTCGGCCTCCTCGAGGTACTGCGTGGTGAGGAAGATGGTGACGCCGTCCGCAGCGAGCCGGGAGATGGTCTCCCACAGCATTCGACGGCTCCTGGGGTCGAGGCCCGTGGTCGGTTCGTCGAGAAAGATGACCCGGGGGATCGACACGAGCGTCATCGCCAGATCGAGTCGGCGTCGCATCCCACCCGAGTACGTCGACACCGGGCGGTCGGCAGCCTCGACGAGGTCGAACTGTTCGATCAATTCCTGCGTTCGTGCCCGTCCACTGCGTCGCCCCAGTCGGCGCAGGTCGGCGATGAGCGCGAGATTGTCCCGCCCGCTGAAGAGTTCGTCGACGGCAACCGACTGACCGGTGACGCCGATCATCGCCCGGACGGCCCTGGTGTGTGCCACCGTGTCGTATCCGCCGATGGTCACCGTTCCCGCGTCCGCGGTGAACAGCGTCGACGCGATGCCGACGGTCGTGGTCTTGCCGGAACCGTTGGGGCCCAACAGTGCGGTCACGCCACCCGCGGGCACGTGCAGGTCGATGCCGTCGAGAACGCGGTGCTCGGCATAGCTTTTCGTGAGTCCGCTGATCTCGATGTCGGCGGCGCCGGTCAACCGATCGGTTCCGTCGTTCGGTCGATCATTTGTCTTGGGCGTCGAGCCGGGCGGCGACGTCGGCAGGGAAGCCGCCGGTGGCCACCGGACCCCAGCTCGTCGGCGTGATGCGGATCAGCGACTTTCCCTGGGTCCGCATTGCGGCGCGGTACTCCTCCCAGTCGGGATGCTCACCGGAGATGCTGCGGAAGTAGTCGACGAGTGCGTCTTCGGCGTCGGGCATGTCGAGGACCTCGGCGTCGCCGTCGACCTGCACCCAGGCGCCGTTGAAGTCATCCGAGAGCACCACGACGCCGGCGACCGGGTTGCGCCGGAGATTCGTCGCCTTGGCCCGACCGGGGTAGGTCGAGATGACGATGCGACCCTGCTCGTCGACCCCGCCGGTGACCGGAGACATCTGCGGACTGCCGTTGGATCGGACCGTGCTCAGGATCATGTGGTGACGCGGCCGGATGAACTCGAGGAGTTCGGCACGGTCGACGCCATCGGCTTTTGCGACTGTTCTGGCCATGCCGCTGACTTTACGCCGGAGCCCGGACTCTCAGGGCCGAGCCGTTACGGCTCTGGACTCAGTCGGGCAGCGCGGCGATGAGGCTCGCCTGGACGGCGTACACCGGGGCCGTGGACTTGCCGTCGACGGTGAGGGCGTCGTCGGTGTTGACCACGATGATGATCGTGGTGTCGGAGTCGTAGTCGTGGAACAGCGAGGTGTTGTATCCGGGGAAGTCGCCGTCGTGCCCCCACCACCCGTCGCGATTGCCGATTCCGATGCCGTATCCGGAGGTGGCGGTGTTCGGCGGGGGCGAGGTGAGGATGGAGTCCCGTCGCAGCTGCTGAGTCGCGGGATCGAGGACGCCCTTCCCGGTGAACAATGCCGCACCCCAGGTCTGCAGGTCGTCGATGGTCGAGATGACGGCGCCCGCGGTGGAGGCGAACGAGGGATTCCAGCGCGTGGAATCGACCGTCTGCCCCTCGGGCTGTCCTTGATCGGTCAGTCCGTCGAGGTGCGGATCGGGGATCTCGACCGACCCGCCGGGCCAGGACGACTCGTCCATCCCCAGGGGCGTGAAGATCCGGTCGGCAAAGACCTCGCCGATGGGTTTCGCGAGCACCTTCTCGATGACCAGGCCCAGCAGGACGTAGTTGGTGTTCGAGTACTCCCAGCCCCGTCCCGGTGCGAAGCTCGGCGGTAGTGACTTCGCGGTGTCGACGAGTTCGGCAGGGCTCCACACGGTCTCGGGATCGGCGAAGAACCTGCGATCGAAGGCCTCGGACGCGGTGTACGACGGTATGCCGCTGGTCATGTCCGCGACCTGTCGCAGCGTCGCCGAGCCGTTGGGTGCGTCCGGGACGTACTTGTCGATCGGGTCGTCGAGGGACACCCGGCCCTCCTGCACGAGTTGCAGCAGGAGTGTTGCGGTCATCGTCTTTGTGAGTGATCCGATGCGCGTGTGATCGGCGGGCTCGATGGGATCGTCTCCGCCTGCCGCGCGCACACCCGATGTCCCCGTCCAGATTCCGGCCGGCGAGATGACCCGGGCGATGACGCCGGGGAGATCGCCGGCGGCCCGCGTCTCGTCGATCGCCTTCTGGAAGGCCGCCGCGGTGTCGGCCGGCACCGATGTCGACTGTCCTGAACCCGAGGTCGACGCCGAGGACCCCGCACCCGATGCCGTCTCCGAGGGCGAACACGCGGCGAGGCCGAGTGCTGCCGCCACGCCGAGGGTTGTCATACGGAGGAGGACCGTGGCGCGCACAGGCTTTCGGCTCATCTGCACACTGTATCGGCAGACCGGCGCGACGAGGCGATTTGCCACAAAGCCGTGAGGTTCCGCGACGAGTTCTCAGATGCGGTGTGCCAGCACCGGTGAGACCGGGTAGATGTCGACCGCCGTGGCGAGTTTCGCCGCGACCGCCCGTTCACGCGCAACCGCGTCGAAGCCGTGGCCGCGCGGCCGTTCCGGAACGGACGTACCGGAATCGACGACGGTCCAGTCCGAGCCGGCCTCGATGAGTGACCGGTGCTTGGTGGAGTAGTACCCCGGCATCGCCACGACCGCGACCCCGGGATCGCCCGCCGCCGCGGCCATGAGGTGCGGATGGAAACGAGTGCTGATCCAGGTGTTCCGATGTCCGGCGGGCAGCCCGTCGCTCCAGACGTCCCGGAAGTTGAGCACGGTGGCGCCGGCCAGACGCGAACCGAGGAGGTAGGGAACCTCGTTGTCGTGCCCCGGGATTCCCTCGACGACGGTGACGGCCGAACCGGGCACATCCCAGGCGTCGAGCGTCGAGCGCA
The DNA here is from genome assembly GCF_042743165.1 of Gordonia sp. NPDC058843. Taxonomy (NCBI): domain Bacteria; kingdom Bacillati; phylum Actinomycetota; class Actinomycetes; order Mycobacteriales; family Gordoniaceae; genus Gordonia; species Gordonia sp. NPDC058843. Next base: position 216,258 of record NZ_JBHYNC010000004.1, on the reverse strand, counting down.
CGAAATCGGCCAGGGCCTCTACGCCGGTGGCCCGCGGCCCGGTGAACCTCTCGGTGAGGTCGGACTGCAGACAGAGCACGACACCGTTCTCGGCCGGCGGATCGGTCGATCGGTACAGCGGAGGCCGGGGCCGGTGCAGTGCCAGCCACGCGTCGTCACCGGAATGCCGCGCGGCGACGACACCGTCGAGTGCGTCGTACGACGCGGTGTCGCGCACGTCCACGACGTCGAACCCGGCGAAAGCCTCGGTCAGGGCGGCCCATGCCCTGCCCTGTAGGGCGGGAACGAGCCCCTGACCGGTCGAGGCAAGGCGCGCACCGGACCGCCCGGCCACGGCGGCGGCGGCGACGAAGAGCGAAACGTGGTGCGGCCACACGGTGTTGAGGTAACCACCGCCGAGCAGGTGGATGGTGGTCGCCGAGTTCAGGAGGTCGACTCCCGCGGTCAGACGCGGAGCCAGACCGGTGTCGAGAGCGGCGGCGGCGACCCACTCCCACGGCGCCTGCGGTTCGGCGTCCGCCGCGTACGTGGTCAACTGCCACAGGGTGTCGACGACCAGCATGTTCGGGTGGGCATCACGCAGCAGCGTCGTGGCCGTGCCGGGGCTGTGACAGTCGAGTACGACCGTGGCGTTGGGGCGCATCCGAGCCAGGTGTCGCAGCCACGTCCTCGCGATGAGTTCGTCGCCGTAGTTCGGATGACCGGCCGGGGCCACCAGGTAGATCACCTCGCCGGTGCCCATCTCGCGGCCGAGGCGGGAATCCACCGTGCGGTGCCGGACCGCGGTGCCGATGCGGTCGGCCAGGATGCCCGCGGTCCGGAACAGCGGGCGGGAGGTCGCCAGTCTACTGGTCACGATCCCCAAGATTACGTCGTGACCGGGCCACGGCCCCGCCCGGACGGCGGGGCCGTGGCCGGTTCGCGAGCCCTAGCGGAACGTGCCCTCGAGATAGGCGAGTGCGGCCTTGGTGTCGGTGATGGGGCCGCGGTATCCGACGTAACCGTCGGGCCGGATGACGAACACCGTCGAACCGTCCGGGAGGTAACCGTCGGCGAACAGACCATCGGTGTCGCGGAGCAGCGGCAACACGGTGCTCCCGACCTGTGCCGTCGGGGCCGCGACCACGTGGATGTCGAAGCGGCCGTGCGCCTTCGCGGAGATCTCGTCGGCGAGGGATTCGAGGACCGCGACGTCCCCGGTGCCCGCGGCCGCGTCGGCGTACAGGACGAGCGAGTGGTCGACGCCGCCCAGCACGCCGAACAGCCGCAGTGGGTGATTGACGGATTCGCGGCTGAGGCCCGCCGCATCCGGCGCGCGTTCGCCAGCCCGGGGTGCGGCCGGCGCGGTGGGTACCGCCGACCCCGCGACGATGGGACTGTCGGCGTAGGAGATCAGCAACTGGGCCTCGCGCCGCATGATGAAATCCATGTCGGTGCCATCGGCGCCGATGCCCTCGCGGGCGTCGCGGACGGTGCGTCCCACGACCTCCTCGCCGACCGGACGACGCTCGAGGTCGTAACTGGCGAGAAGTCCGTCCGAGGCGACACCGGCAACGGCGAGCGCGAGCTTCCACGCGAGGTTGTGCGCATCCTGCACCCCGGTGTTCATTCCCTGCGCACCCGTGGGCGGATGGATGTGGGCGGCGTCGCCGGCGACGAATACGCGTCCGCGACCATAGGAGTCGACGATGCGATGACTGATCCGGAACACCGATGACCATCGCAGGTCCGACACCGTCGCGGGTTCCGGTGCGAGCCGATCGATCACGGCCTGGATGTGGGACAGTTCGGGCGCCCTCGTCCCCTCGAAGCCGTGCGCCACACCGTCTCCGCCGGTGGCCGGGGCGACCGCCAGCTCGTCGGGGACGAGCATCGACATCCGGTAGCGGCCGCGGCCGGGCAGCGGGATGCACACCAGCTGGTCGTCGGTGGTGCCGTCCTCGGTCTGGTGCATCGACCGGATGGCGTATCCGCGGGGCATCGACCAGTCCACCACGACGTCTCCGAGCATGTACTGCTCGGTGAAGGCACCGCCCTCGAAGGTCAGCCCGAGTCCTTTGCGCACCACGCTGTGCGCGCCGTCGGCGCCCAGCAGATAGCCCGCACGGACGGTGGTGTCCCCGTCCGGACCCGTGAGCGTGACGGTCACCCCGTCCGCGTCCTGTTCGAATGCCGTAACGGCTGTGGCTCGCTCGATCTCCGTGCCCAGACCGGAGAGTCGCTCGCGCAGGATGCGTTCGGTCGCGTACTGGGGGAGCAGGTGGAACCGGTAGGGGACGTCGGGCGGTGTCGAGAGGTCGACGCGCGAGACCTGACTTCCGTTGACGTAGACGAGCTGTCCGCGCATCTCCAGCCCCGCGTCCAGTACCTGTTCCACGACACCCATGGTCTCTAAGACCTCGAGCGTTCGGGGCTGGATGCCGACGGCCTTGGCGTACTGAGGGGGTTCGAGAAGGGGATCGACGATCCGCACGCGGACTCCGCGCCTGCGGAGTTCGACGGCGGCGGTCAGGCCGATGGGTCCGGCACCGGCGATCAGGACATCGACTTCGGTCATGGAATCCTCCCGTGGTCGGCACTCGCCGACACTCAGAGGATTATCGGTCGATCGGGCACCGACATGGTGCGAGAACGGAGAAATCGGACGCCGAACCGCTGTCGAGCTGACCGGCGGGCTACCTCGGGATGGCGTAGGGGCCGATCGCCCGGGCTCCCAGTCGCTGTACTCGCACACGCAATTCGCGGTCGGCGGTGACCACGATGCGCTCCCGTCGCGGATCGGCATCGGCCACGACGTCGACGATCGTGTCGTCACCCGTGCCGGGTGCGTCCACGACCCGGACGTGTTCGCTCGCCTCGACTCCGCGGGCCCGACCCTCCACCACCAGAACCACCTCGAGCGGTCCCGGCACACCCTCGAGACCGGCCACCGCGACGGGCTCGAGTCGTATCCGCAGCCGGTCGGCGGCCCCGCGACGATCGCGCCACCACCCGTCGGGCACCGATCCGACGACGTTGGCGCCGTCAACGATCAGCAGTGGCCGGCTGCCGGCTCGGTGCCCGGAGGCCGGACGCGTGTCGCTCGACGATCTGGATCGGGGTCGGGGCGGGTCGGACATGGGGATCATCAGCGCATACGTCGGACCCGGACGCAAGTGTGGCCGGTGTGAACGATCATCCCCGTCAGACGTCGCCGTGGCAGAAGCGGTCCGCCGGATCGAGGGCGGCCTTGATCTCGGCGAGCCGCCGTCGGTTGGCCGGGCTGAATGCCTCGCCGGAGCGTGCCACCCGTTCGGAACCTGAGGTGAAGTTGAGATAGGCGGCTCCGGTCACGTAGGGCGCGAGCTCGGTGCGCGCCATTCGCAGCGTCGATTCGACCGCCAGGGCCACCTGCGGATCGGGAACTGCCGCAACGAGTTCGAGGAGGAACTGTCCTGCCCGGCCCCGATCGTTGGGCGCATGTTCTGCTCCCCGGGCGATCGCTCCGCCGGCGTGGCGGATCTCGCCGCACACGATCAGCGGCGCCGACGCCGGCGCGGGTCGGACCCGACCTGCGACGATGTCGACGGCCTCGTCCGGCAGTTCGTCGAACCATTCGGTGGTGACCATCACCGGCATCGGCTCGGTGGGATCCATGCTGACCGCGTCGATCGCGGCGAACGGCAGGACGTCCCACTGGTCGACGACCGGTGTGCGCCAGGCGCGCCACTCGTCGACGACCGCGCGACCGGCGTCGAGGTCCCCCGACCAGCAGCCGCGCACGACCGCGAAGCTCCGGCCGCGGAGTGGCTCCGGGACGTCATCGGTCGGCGGGAGGTTCAGGATGGCGACGGCGGACGTCAACTCCTCCGACTGCGCCGGGGCCCACTCGCGGAAGCGACGGATGATCTCCTCGGCGTCGGCGGCCGGGTAGAACAGGTTGCCCGCGTACACGGTGGACACCTCGACCAGCGCGATCTCCATGGACGTCACCACGCCGAGACCACCTGCGCCGGCACCTCTCAACGCCCAGAAGAGGTGGGGGAAGCTGGTGTCGGAGACCCGCATCGGCGTGCCGTCCGGGGTGACCAGGTCGAAGGAGAGCACGTGGTCCGACGAGAGGCCGAAGCGCCGACCGAGCCAGCCGAAGCCACCGCCGAGGGTGTAGCCGATGGCCCCGACGCCGCCGGCCGAACCCATCAGCGGCGCCAACCCGTACGGGGTCGTGGCGTCGAGAACCGTCCGCCACGTAGCCCCTGCGCCCAGCCGGGCGGTCCGGGAGACCGGGTCGACGCTCACCGAGGACAGTCGGGAGGTGTTGATCAGCAATCCGCCGTCGGCGGGCCTCCCGGTGCCGTGACCCGTCGCCTGCACGGCGACGCGAAGGTCCTCCTCGGTGGCGAACCGGACCGTCTCCACGACGTCGAAGTGGTTCGCGGGAACCACGATCACAGCCGGACGGTGTACGTCGAGCCGGTTGAACCCGGACCGCGCAGCCAGGTAGCCGACGTCACCGGGGCCGTAGACATCGCCGGCGATCCGGTCACGAAGTTGCGCGAGGACCGAGGTGCGGGTTCGGACGGTCAGGCGTTCGGTGTTCTCGGGTGGGGAGGAGGCGGGAGTCGCGGTCATCGGCAGGTCCTCGGTAGCGGCCGGATCGCTCCGGCAGGATTCGTCGGTCTCCCGGCGCACGCCGGATTCCCGACAAGGGTCACCGAGCGGCCTTGACGACGACTTGGGACGGACTTGAGCGCTCAGGCCGGTGCGGTGAGTCCCCAGGTCGACGTCAGCCCGTCGATCCTTTCGACCAGCCCGTTCGCCTCCTGCCTGAGTGCGGTGTCGCGCGCGGCGGCGAGGGTCGCACCGACCAGAGACGCCGGACGACCGTTGGCGTATTCGTAGCGTGCGCGGACGACGAGTCGGTGTGCGTCGGCGTACCGTTCGCCGGTGCGGTCGGCGAGGTCCGCGGCCCGGTCGAGGAGGGTCGCGGCGTCGGTGAGCTTGCCGGCGACCACGAGGACCTCGGCGTGCAGACCCAGCCAGTAGCCCTCACCCGTCCGCGGGTGATCCTCCATCCCGGTGTCGTCGGCCCCGAGCCGGTCGATGTGGGCGAGGGCTTCGTCGATGTCGCCGGTGAGTGCCCGCGCCCACCAGTACATCCGTTCTCCGCCGCGACGGAGGTAGGCGAGCGCACCGGCGTTCTCGGAGGTGATGGCCAGACCGGCGTCCAGAACCCATCCGGCGTCGCCGAGCATCGACGCGGCGCCGACCGCGAAGATGGCCATGCCGAGTTGCGACCGTGGATCGGGATGGGCGTCGGCCATCGTCGCGAACAGCGCGCGGCCGGAATCGGTACCGAGATGAGCGGTCGTCGCCCAGGCGCGGAAGCCGCGTGCCATGACGAGCTGATCGTCCCGAAGGCCCTCGACATCGACGTCGATCGGTGCGTAGGTCTCCAGGATTCGATATGCCGCACCGAAATTCCCGCGGTGGAACTCGTCGATACCGGCGGCGTGCATGCCCAGATGCGTGACGACCGGATCGTCGGATCGTTCGGCGCGCCGCCGCAGATCCTCCGCGAGGCGGTGACCGGTGTGCGCGTCGGCGATCTGGATGTGGGCCGCGCAGCGCGCGTAGTCCAGGGTGGCGAGCAGGCGTGTGTCGCCCAGTGTCGAGGCGAGTGCTCGGGCCCGCTCCTGCAGGTCGGGATCGGCGGCGAAATACCCGTGCGCGGCCACCTCGCCGGCCAGCTGCGTGGTGATCGCGATGAGTTCGGCCCGTTGGTCACCGGTCGCGCGGGCAAGCGTCGCAGCATCTCCGAGGTGCCTGCGAGCGCCGTCGAAATCATAGGTGCGCAGGGCGATGTTCCCCGCCGTGAGCAGAGCGGTGGTGGTGCGCTCCCGATCGGCCAGCGGTCCGGCGGACCACAGATGTCGGGCGACTCGCGTCACCGCATGCGGCGTTGAGTTGCCTGCGAGGGCGTCGGCGATCGCGAGATGCAGACGCCGAGCGCGCATCGCGGTGATCCCGTCGGCAACGGCCTCCCGGATGATGTCGTGACTGAAACCGAATCCGAACGGATCGTCCGGTCCGAGATCGATGACCCCCGCATCGCCCGCGGGCTCGAGGAGATCCAGTGCCTCGTCGACCGGCCGGTTCGCGGCGGTCGCCAGTAGAACGAGGTCCACGCGGGTCCCGATGAGCGACGCGAGTTCGAGCAGTTCGGTCGTGTCCGTGGACAATCCGACCAGTCGCTGGCGCACCACGTCCCGGACGCCGGAGGGGACCGCGCTGCCCGCGATGGATCCGCGGTCGGCCAAGATGCGGGCGAGTTCGCGGACGAAGAACGCGTTGCCTCCGGTCCGTCGCTGGATCGACGACACGGTCGCGACCTCGGGCCACTGTCGGGTCTCGCGCCGGATGAGTTCGGAGATGTCGTCGCCGCCGAGCGGGCCGACGTGGATGCGACGGTGTTCCGGGAGTCGGGCGAGCGTCGCCAGGGTGGCGGCGACGACGGGCCGGGCAGACGGCGAACGGAGCGAGGCGAAGAACGTCACGCCGGTGGTCCGCCGGGTGGCCATGTGCGCGAACAGCTCCAGCGACGCACCGTCGGCCCACTGCAGATCGTCGAGCACGATGATCAGCTTGGACGTCGCGGCCACCCCGTCGAGGAGGTCCGCGGCCTGGTCGTAGAACTGGAATCGCGCTGCCGCGTCGGGCATCTGCCGGGGAGGCGGGATCACGTTGACGCCCTCGGTCACCATCCGGCCGAGTGAACTGTCGAGGAGCCGCTCCCGGTCGGCGGGATCCAGCCGGGGCAGCACCGCACCGAGGATCTGCACCCAGGGCCACATCGACGGGGCCGCCGGGTCATCGACGCAGCGACCCCAGAGGACCCGGAGATCGGCGGCGCCCTCGGCCCGGCGGCCCGCTTCGTCGATCAGCGCGGTCTTTCCCGCACCCGGCTCACCCTCGACCACGACGACGCCACCGTGCCCCGACATCGACGCGAGGACCGCACGATGCAGTGCGGCGAGTTCGTCGGTCCGACCGACCATCGACGGCGCGTCGTCGGGTCCGCCGTCCTCGACAGCATCGTCGTCAGCCCGGCCGGTTGGGCGTGGCGGGCCAGGCGTGGGGAGGTCCGGAGCACTCGCGGGAGCGGGCGCGCGACCGGCGGTCGGCACGTCGAGATGCGGAGCGTGATCGAGGATGTCGCGTTCGAGGGTCCGGAGTCGTGGCCCGGGGTCGACGCCGATCTCGTCGGCCAGGATCCGGCGAGCAGTGGCGATCGCACCGAGCGCGTCGGACTGGCGACCGAGGCGGTAGAGCGCGGTGGCGAACAGCACCCAGAGCCCCTCGTCGAGTGGAGAACGCTCGACCTCGCTCTCCAGCTCGGTCACGAGCAGACGATGATCGCCGTCGGCCATCCGGGCCTCGAAGGACATCTCTCGCGCGGCCTGCAGCATGCGGTCGAGGTGATCGGCGGCCTCGTCCCGGAACGCAAGCCCCTCGAACTCGGGGAGCAGCGGGCGATAGTCGTCGAGCACTGTGCGCAGCAGCGGCGCGGCCCCGGCCGCGTCGCCTTCCTGCATCAGGGTGCGCGCGGCGACCACGCGGGCGGTCAGCCGGCGGACGTCGACCTGTTCGGCGGACGTGGGGAGGCTGTAGCCGGTCCCGTGGGTGAGCAGGACCGTGGAGGGAGTCCGTGGTCTCCGATGTGGTTCGAGGGCCTTGCGCAGACCGGAGATGTAGGACTGGAGTGACACTTCGGCTCGTTCGGGAGGCGAGTCTCCCCAGATGCCCTCGATCAGACTGTCGGCACGCACCGGCGCGCCCTCGGCGAGGATCAGCTGAGCGAGTGTCGCCCGCTGCTTGCGCGTGCCGAGTTCGACGGGGTCGGAACCGATCTGAGCTCCGAGGCCGCCCAAGACCGTGTAGGAGATTTCGAGCATCAGCGTGAGTGTAAGTGGTGACCGCACCTGCAGGGCGGGTAGTGGCGAACGTGGCCGGCGATCCGCGCGCGAGCAGCTCGGAGCTGTCGGTGGCCGGGAGTAGCTTGGCAGCCATGAGTCTCGCATTGGGCATGATCACCGTCGACACGCTCGCACCCGCGCCCCTGGCGACGTGGTGGGCCGAGCAGCTCGACGGCCGCATCGTCGAGGACAACGACGGGTACTTCGTCGTCGTCGCGGTCGGGGAGGGCGCACCACTGTTCGCGTTCCAGCAGGTCGAGGACCCCACACCCGGGAAGAACCGCCTCCATCTCGACCTGACGACCGACGATCTCGAGCCGGAGGTCGACCGGCTCGTGGCCGCCGGCGCAACCAAGATCGCCGATCGTGAGATGCCGGGTTTCGCGTGGGTCACTCTGGCCGACCCCGACGGCAATGAGTTCTGTGTGTCGGCCCGACACGACGCGGAGGTGGCATCCTGACACGCTGCCGCTCCGACCGGCCGTACGCCGGGTGGCTCTGATGGGATTCACCCGCGCCGAACTCCTCGGCTATCAGAATCGCACCGTCGACGACCTCGTCGGCGACGATTGCCGACTGCTGTTCGTCGGGATCAACCCGGGTCTGTGGACGGCGGCCACCGGAGCGCATTTCGCGCGTCCGGGCAATCGGTTCTACCCGGCGCTCGCCGGGGCCGGCATCGTCGACCACGTGATCGACGCATCGCGCGGGATGTCCGAGGCCGATCGGACCCTGCTGCTCGACCGCGGTGTGGGAATCACCAACGTCGTGCCGCGCGCCACCGCGACCGCCGCCGAGCTGACCGTCGACGAGTTCCGCGAAGGCGGTCGCCGTCTGCGCGAGCGGGTTCGCGACATCAGCCCCCGCGTCGTCGCCATCGCCGGGATCACCGCATATCGCAGCGCGTTCGGGCGCCGCGATGCCGTGCCGGGACGGCAGGACGAGGAATGGGACACCGGCACAGGGGCCGGCGCCGAACTGTGGGTGGTTCCCAACCCGAGTGGACTCAACGCCCATGAGACGGTGGAGTCCCTGGCTGCCGCCTACCGCCGGGCCGCGGTCGCCGCCGGGGTCGTGGAAGACCTCAGAAGTCCTCGGAACTGATGACGCGGCGCCGTACCGACAACAGCTCGACCTCGGGGTGACCGGCCGCAGATCGTTCGACGGCGTCGAGCACGTCGACGACGTGCCCGCGGTCGGCGGCCACCGCGCTGACCCCGATCACGGTTCGACGATGCATGTCGAGATGACCCACTTCGGCGGCCGACACCGTATACCGCTTACGGAGATCGGCGATGATCGGTCGTACCACCGACCGCTTCTCCTTCAGCGAGTGCACGTCACCGAGTAGATAGTCGAACTCGCAGAACCCGATCCACATCAGTGGTCGGTGCGGATCAGCGTCGCCACGTGATCGGGTACGTACTTGGACAGCGAGCGCGGGGGCCGGTGATAGTTGCCCGACTCGATGGGATGTTTGGGCAGGGACACGCGGGGACGCGGGACCTCCGCGTAGTCGATGGTGGACAACAGGTGCGAGATCATGTTGAGCCGCGCATGCTTCTTCACGTCGGACTCGACGACGAACCAGGGACTCAGGGCGGTGTCGGTGTGGACCATCATCTCGTCCTTGGCACGCGAGTAGTCCTCCCATCGATACACCGACTCGAGGTCCATCGGACTCAGCTTCCATTGCCGCACAGGGTCGTTCATGCGTGACCGGAACCGTTTGAGCTGCTCGTCGTCGGACACCGAGAACCAGTACTTGCGCAGCAGGATGCCGTCGTCGATGAGCATCTGCTCGAAGATCGGGGTCTGACGCAGGAACCGCGAGTGCTCCTCGGGCGTGCAGAACCCCATGACCTTCTCGACGCCGGCCCGGTTGTACCAGGACCGGTCGAACAACACGATCTCGCCGGGCGCGGGCAGGTGGGCGACGTAACGCTGGTAATACCACTGTCCGCGTTCACGATCCGTCGGTGCAGGCAACGCGGCGACTCGCGCGATCCGCGGGCTGAGGTACTCGGTGATGCGTTTGATCGTTCCGCCCTTGCCTGCGGCGTCGCGGCCCTCGAAGACGACCACCACGCGAGCGCCGCTCTCGCGGACCCACTCCTGGAGCTTCACGAGCTCGGTCTGCAACCGGAACATCTCGGCCTCGTAGACCTTGTTCGGGACCTTGGCCTGCTTCGGTTTGTCCTTCTTCGACATGAGCAGAAAGACTACGGGGTCGCGACGGCCTCGCGCTCGGATTGCAGCTCGGCGACCGATGCGTCTATGCGTGCGCGGGAGAAGTCGTTGATGTCGAGGCCCTCGACGATCTGCCACCGGCCGTCGACCGACCGCACCGGGAACGAGCAGACGAGTCCGTCCGGGACGCCGTACACACCCGGAGACGGCAGCGCCACCGACGTCCAGTCGTCCGCGGGTGTGCCGAGCACCCAGTCGTGCACGTGGTCGATCGTGGCGTTGGCCGCCGAGGCCGCCGACGACGATCCGCGGGCCTCGATGATCGCGGTGCCACGCCGGGCGACGGTCGGGATGAAGTCGTCGACGAGCCACTCGCGGTCGGCGGCGATGTCCGAGCCGCTGCGGCGGCCGACCCGAGCATGAAAGATGTCGGGGTATTGCGTCGCGGAGTGGTTGCCCCACACGGTGACCCGACTGATCTCGTCGACGCTCGCGCCGGTCCGCCGGGCGAGCTGCGCGATCGCACGGTTGTGGTCGAGGCGGGTCAGGGCGGTGAACCGGTCGGGCGGTACCTCGGGCGCGTGCGCGGCGGCCACTGCCGCGTTCGTGTTGGCGGGATTGCCCACGACGATCACGCGGATGTCGTCCGCGGCAACGTCGTTGATGACCGAACCCTGGGCGGCGAAGATGTCGGAGTTGGCGGCGAGAAGGTCGGCGCGCTCCATGCCCTTCGTGCGTGGACGGGCGCCGATGAGCAGGCCGAAACTCGCGCCGTCGAATGCCTTGCGCGGATCGTCGAGGACGTCGACCGACTTGAGGAGGGGGAACGCGCCATCGTCGAGTTCCATCGCGGTGCCGACCGCGCCGGAGATCGCCTGCGGCAACTCGAGCAGTCGTAGGGCGATGGGCTGGTCGTGACCGAGCATCGCGCCGGCCGCGATGCGGAAGACGCTGGCGTACCCGATGCTGCCAGCGGCTCCCGTGACGGTCACGGTCACGGGAATCCGCCGGTTCACGACGGCTTCTCCGTGAGCAGGACCTGCGCCGCGGGGCCGACGAGGACGAGGGCGTGGCCTACCGAATACCAGGTCAGCGGTTCCTTGGTGAACTCGGTGACCCAGGCATCGGCCTCGGCGCGGGGCCCGGGACAGGCCATCATCGTCGAGGCGAGCGATCCGAGACGCAACAGGGAGTTGTCGACGCGGAGATCGCCGATGTGTCTGTTGCACCCGGCCGAGAGGGCGATCCGGTTGGCGGCGGGAAAGCTGACCTCCAGCGGTCCGCCGCCGGGGATCTGCTCTCCGGTCACAGCGGTCGAGGTGTAGGTCTTGCCGACGAAGCCGGGTGCCGGCGGCGCGGCGGACGCGGAGCCGGTGCCGACGAGCGTCGTGCCGAGCGCGACGATCACCACGCTGAGCAGCAAGGCCATGCGTAAGCTTATGCGGTGTTCGCGGGCTGGGGAACGGTCGCGCGCGGGTCGACGTCCCGCCACGGGTTGACGTCTCTGCGCCGGATGACGGCGTTCGCCGGAGCTCACGTGCACAACGGTAGCCGACCGGACAGGGGTATGGATATGACGAATGTGGGTGCTTCGTGGTCCCGGTGACGTGTCGGACCGAGTACCTGACCGGTCGCCATCATCGATCGGCCACCGCGGCCTGGGTCCTCATGGTGGCCGGAATGGTCGCGCTCGTGGCGCTCAACATCGCCGGGGTCGACGGTGTGGTCACGTCGGCGGTGGTCGGCGCGGCGATCGTGGCGTCTCTGCTCGGCGCGGCCTATGGCCGGCTCGGTGAACGGGGTGCCGTCCTGCTGACCGTCGACGACGACACGGTCTACTTCGGCAACGAGGACCGCACGCTCGTCAGCTATCCGCTGGCGTCGCTGGTCACGGTCGCGGTGGGCGGACCGGCGGACGCCACCTCGGACATGATAGGCGGGCGGGCCCGGCACCTGACGGTGATCGGGCAGAAGTATCTGAAACTCACGTTCGCGACGCGAGACGGTGAGCCCGTTCCCGCTGATCGGACCCCGCGTGACCGCACGGACGAGCCCGACACCGCGCCGGAGACGGACTTCTGGCGTGTCGCCATCGTCGAGGGTGACCCGGCATCCGCGGAGATCCTGGCCCGTCTCCGGCGGCACGCGCCCGAACGGATCGCCACCACGAAGAAGACCTCGACGCCGACCGGGCGACAGTCGCGGTCTGCGGCGGCGTCGCCGGGCGAGCCGGTCGATCTGACCCGACCGTCATCGGGCGGGCCGCGGATCGTCGACGCCGGGTCCGACGAAGCGGCGCAACGGTTGTGGGAGGAGGCGGCGCGGCGCCACGACGAAGTCCTCGGCGCCTATGGCACCTACGAACTCGATCCCGCCATGCTGCTCCGGTACCCGGCGGTGACCGACGTGACCGTCGAACAGACGCAGACCTTCCATCTCGCGCTCGACGAGGCGATGGCCCTGCGCACCGACGACTACCCGGGCAACCGCTCGCGTGCGGACGCGTATCAGCAGTCGGTCGCCAGATTGCGGCGGGCCTGGATCGCCTGCGAGAAGAACGGCCGGCGGGTGGGCGCGAGCTACCTGGAGCAGACCGACCAGGACGACCTCGATCGCGCGCTCAAGCTCTACAACCACGCTGCGGCCAGCTCGACCCCCGCCGAGCAGGCCACCTACTACGGCCGGGTCCGCGACATCGTCAGCACGATGACCGATCGCGGAGTGCTGCACCCTCCGGAGGCTGCGGTGGCCGAACTGCAGGCGGTCACGCGTCGGGCGCTGGAAGCGGGTACGCCGAAGGCGTGAGTTCGGGGCGGTCCGAACGTCCCGGTCAGGCCGGCGTCAGTACCGGCCTTCCTTGATGAAGCGTCCGTCCAACGTGTAGACCGCCTCGGCGTCGTCGGTGTTGACGATCTCCATCCGGATGACGAATTGCTGATCCTCGTCGATGCGATTGCGTTCGACCTCGACGCCCACCGCGTTGCGGTCGTACTTCGGGACCGAGGCACGTCGCATCAGATCGGCTCGCACCCGGTCGAGCACGTCCGCCGAGATGCTGTCGAACCGGAAGCCCTCGCTCCGATAGCGGCCCGCGCTGGTGCTCGCCACCGGGAATTCGCCTGGGGCGACGGCGACTTCGCCGCCGCGGTCGCCGAGCCGGTACCGGACCAGGACCCCGCCCGAGTTCTGGATGACGCTGGCGGTGACCGGGGACACCCCGTCGGCGATGCCCTGGATGATGAACTCCTCGATGACAGGCGCGTTCAGCGGGACACGCGCAGCTGCCAGTTCACGGCGCGCCAACTCGACGGACCTGGCGAAGTCCGCAGGGTCGAAGAACTCGGCGACGGTGCCGTCGGGGGTCGCCTGGACGACATAGTCGTCGGAGATGTCCTCCCCGGGTTCGATGGTCCCGGTGATCAGCACGGGGCCGTCCGCTCCGCGACGTTCGATGACCATTCGCTCGAGTTCTGGTTCGGTGGAGTGGGGCCGGACCGCCGCGATCATGGGGTCGGCGAGTGAGCCGAGGAGGTCCGGGTCGATGGCGGCTGCGTCGAAGGTCTTGTTCGCCCGGTCGGAGTTGGGCACGACCGACGAGTTCGAGTACCCATCACCGATGTTGATGTTCGTTGCGCGGCCGGTGGCCGGATCGAAGACGCGTGCGTAGTCGGACGACGAGTCGACCTGATAGTTGAGTTGCAGCACGTTGCGCAAGCCTTGTGGGCCTTCGTATTCGACGATCGCGTCCAGCATCCTGCGGTGCCGGTCGGCAAGGCTCGCCTCGACCTCTTGGGGGGACATGTCGTCGCCGGAATCGAGCGCGGAGTCGAACCCGGAGAGCGAGGGTCCCTCGACGTGCCAGCCACCGGCGACCCCGAACAGCAATGCTCCGGCCACGACAAGGGTGACCGCCGGGTACACGAGCGCCCAGCGCCCGGGCTGGTCGTCGAACTCGGGGGTGTCGGGTTGATCGCGCGGCGGGAGTGCGTCCGATGGCAGCGTGGTGAACGGGGTGTCGGTCAGCGACTGGAAGTTGCCCTTGGTCATCGAGGTGATCCAGCGGGCTCGGTAGGTGGTGTCGTTCGGGGGGTTGATGGTGGCGGTGACCATCGTCGGCTGGAGGTCCTCGGCGGTGAGGCTGCTGCGGGTGAGGGCCTCGACCTCGACCTGTGGTGCATCGGGGGAGGAGGTGGCGCGCCGGAACTCGGGCAGTTCGGACACCCGGGACGCGCGCGGGCTGACCGCGATTCCGACGAAGACCAGCGGGATTCCGAAGAACAGCGCCACCCACCAGTCGTTGAACGCACCCAGACCGACCCCGGTGGCCACCAGCAATCCGGCGAGCACAGCACGTATGAGACGCCAACGAACCCTGTTCCGGCGAGTCCTGGTCATGGGCCGTCCTTAGTCCTCGAGCCGAATCGGGTGGACTGATCATAATGTCGGCGGCCTCGGTCGACCAGCGGCCGCGTACCGTTGTTGCTGACCTGACCGCCGGGAGGCGGCGGGTCGCGACGTAAACCGGGAACGATCAGGAGAAATGTTTCGGTGGGAAAGCTGAGCAACAGCATGTGGCGCCTTCTGGGTGCCCAGTCGACTCGCAACCAGTCGAAGTCGTTGGGTGTGATCAAAGACGCCGAAGCCCACACCGACTGGGCCGCCGAACTCGCCGACGACGCGTTCAGCGGGGAGGCCGAGAAGCTCGACATCGCGGAGAAGCCCGCGGACCGCGCGAAGTTCCTCGCCCTGGTTCGTGAGGCCGCCGACCGGGCCATCGACCTTCGGCCCTTCGATGTCCAGCTGCAGGGCGCCCTCCGCCTCCTCGAGGGCGACATCGTCGAGATGGCCACCGGTGAGGGCAAGACGCTCGCCGGTGCGATCGCCGCGATCGGCCATGTGCTGCAAGGACATCAGGTCCACGTGATCTCGGTCAACGACTACCTGGCGACTCGCGACGCGGAGTGGATGAAGCCGCTCTTCGACGTCTTCGGCATCGCCGTCCACGCGGTGTCGGAGAACTCGAGCCGCGAGGAACGCCGTCTCGCGTACGCCGGCGACGTCACCTACGGTTCGGTCAACGAGATCGGTTTCGACGTCCTGCGCGATCAGCTCGCACAGTCCGAATCCGATCTCGTGTCTCCCAAACCCGACGTCGCGATCATCGACGAGGCGGACTCGGTGCTCGTCGACGAGGCACTCGTCCCACTGGTGCTCGCCGGTTCGACCGAGGCGGAGGTGCCCGACGCGGCGATCCACGACGTCGTGTCGCGGATGAAGAACAAGCACTACGAGGTCGACGCCGAGGGCCGCAACGTCACCCTCACCGACGAGGGCGCGGTGTTCGTGGAGGAAGAGCTCGGCGGGATCGACCTCTACAGCGAGGAGCACGTCGGCACGACGCTCGTGCAGGTCAGCATCGCGATGCACGCCCACTATCTACTCGAACGCGACATCCACTACATCGTTCGCGACGGCGGGGTGCACCTCATCAACGCCTCGCGCGGCCGGGTGGCGCAGCTCCAGCGCTGGCCCGACGGCGTACAGGCCGCGGTCGAGCTCAAGGAAGGTCTCACCCAGACCGACTCGGGCGAGGTCATCGACACCATCACGGTGCAGGCGCTCGTCGGCCGTTACCCGAAGGTGTGCGGTATGACCGGCACCGCGCTCGCCGCAGGCGAACAGTTCCGGCAGTTCTACGAGCTGCGGGTCTCCCAGATCCCGCCGAACACACCCAACGTCCGGACCGATCTGCCCGACCGGGTCTACGACACCAAGGCCAACAAGGTCGAGGCGATCGTGGCCTACGTCAAGGAGATCCACGAGACCGGGCAACCCGTCCTGATCGGCACCCACGACGTGGCCGAGTCCGAAGAGCTCGCGTACTTCCTCGACAAGGCCGGGGTGGCGTCGGTCGTGCTCAACGCGAAGAACGACGCCGAAGAAGCGAAGATCATCGCCGAGGCGGGTGCGCGAGGCGCGGTGACCGTGTCGACCCAGATGGCCGGACGAGGCACCGACATCCGCTTGGGCGGTTCCGTGGACGACGAGGACGCGCACGACGAGGTCATCGAACTCGGTGGACTGTGCGTCGTCGGAACGGGCCGCCACGACACCGAACGTCTCGACAGCCAGCTTCGCGGCCGCGCCGGCCGCCAGGGCGATCCCGGCACGTCGGTGTTCTTCTCCAGCCTCGAGGACCCGGTGGTCACCAAGAACCTGGCGTTCAAACGGGATCCGGTGTCGCCCAACGAGGACGGTTCGATGGGCAGCAAGGGCATCGACCTCATCGAACAGGCCCAGCGGATCGCCGAGGGCGTGATGCTCGAACTCCACGCGAACACCTGGCGCTACAACAAACTGGTCAACCAGCAGCGCGACATCATCGTCGACCGTCGGATGCAGATCCTCACGACCGACGCCGCGCTCGACGAACTCGCGGATCTGGAGCCGGAACGCTACGCACAGCTGACCGGGGAGAAGGCCACCAGCACGTCCGAGGGTGACAAGTCCGAAGGTGCCGAGACCGACGCAGCCGAGACCGACGCAGCCGAGACCGAGTCCCCGGTGGTGACACGGGTACCGCGTGAGGTGCTGGCGCAGGCCGCGCGCGAGATCGTGCTGTTCCACCTCGACCGCGCGTGGGCCGACCATCTCGCCTTCGTCTCCGACGTCCGTGCCAGCATCCACCTGCGGTCGCTGGGCAAGGAGAGCCCGCTCGACGAGTTCCACAGGCTGATCCTCGCCGAGTTCGCCGACCTGCCCGGTACGGCCCTCACGAAGGCGCGGGAGACGTTCCGGGAGGCCGACATCACTCCCGACGGCGTCGACCTCGGGTCTGCGGATCTGCACCGCTCGACGACCACCTGGACCTACATGGTCCACGACAATCTGTTCTCCTCAGGCGGAGCGAAAACCTTGCAGGGCATCATCGGGATCTTCCGGTGACCGAGCCGGAGGCGGCGACCACGCCGGCTCCGGACCGGATCGTCACGGTCCCGAACGCGCTGAGCGTGCTTCGGCTTGCTCTCATTCCGGTGTTCGTGTGGCTGCTCCTCGTCGAAGAGGCGGATGGGTGGGCGTTCGCCGTCCTCATGTTCTCCGGCTTCTCCGACTGGGCCGACGGCAAGATCGCGCGGCTTCTCGATCAGTCGTCGCGGATCGGTGCGCTGCTCGATCCGGCGGCCGACCGGCTCTACATCGTGATCATCCCGATCGCGTTCGGCATCCGGGAGTTCCTGCCGTGGTGGCTGATCGGAGTGATCATCGCGCGGGACGTCCTGCTGTTCGCGTCCGCACCGCTGTTGCGTTCGCGCGGTGTCTTCGCTCTCCCGGTGCTCTACATCGGCAAGGCAGGCACGTTCGCGCTCATGAGTGCATTCCCGTGGCTCCTTGCCGGACAACTCGATTCGATCGTGGGGACCATCGCATACCCGGTCGGTTGGGCGTTCATGATCTGGGGTGTCGGACTGTATGTCTGGTCCTTCGTCCTGTACTGGTATCAGACGATCCTGGTGATGCGGCTCATGCCGCCGCGTCGCCCGGCAGGCGCCTCGGCAGACAGTAGGGTCTGACCGAGAACGAAAGGGGTTCGCGTGACCGACAGCAAAGTGCCAGAGACCTTGCACTACACCGCGGAACACGAGTGGATCGAGCGGCTCGGGCCGACGACGGTTCGTGTCGGCATCACCGACTACGCGCAGGACGCACTGGGCGACGTGGTGTTCGTCCAGCTGCCCGAGGGCGGTGCGGAGGTGACGGTGGGCGAGTCGTTCGCCGAGGTCGAGTCGACCAAGAGTGTGTCGGACATCTTCGGCCCTCTCGCAGGCACCGTGTCGGCGGTCAACGACGCCCTCGACGCGTCGCCGGAGCTGGTCAATTCGGATCCGTACGGCGAGGGCTGGCTGGTCGAGATCGAGGCGGCCGACGAGGAGACCCTCGACGAACATCTGGGAGAGGTACTCGACGCCGCGGGGTACCGGGCCGTCATCGAGGGGTAGTTCTCGACGGACGCGAGCGGCCGGTGCCCCGATCGGCCCGGCTGACGGCTCCCGGAACGATATGATCGTCGGTGCCGGAGTCGACTCGCTCGCCGGTGCGATCGGCATGACCGGTACGGTTACGGCAGTGGGAACGAGGCGCGACGTGACATCGATGCTCACGATCTCGCGCCGAGAACTACCCGGCCGCACAAGTCATGTAGATTCGACCGGC
The DNA here is from genome assembly GCF_042743165.1 of Gordonia sp. NPDC058843. Taxonomy (NCBI): domain Bacteria; kingdom Bacillati; phylum Actinomycetota; class Actinomycetes; order Mycobacteriales; family Gordoniaceae; genus Gordonia; species Gordonia sp. NPDC058843. Next base: position 197,902 of record NZ_JBHYNC010000004.1, on the reverse strand, counting down.
CATCGAGGCGACAGCCGACGGGATCCGTCCCGGGCAGCGCCCGCGGTCTGAGAAGACGTGGTTGACGACACTGCGGTTGGCACTGACGACGACGAAGGAGAAGTGGTGAGCGAAAACGACAGGGACTTCGAGGCGCCGGTGGAGACCACATCGGTGTTCCGGGAGGAGTTCATCAACGAACTCGACGCCGGGACCAGCACCTCGAGTGAGCCGACCGACACGGGGGTCGAGCGACTCGCTCCCGGCACGGCGCTGCTTGTCGTGAAGCGAGGACCCAACGCGGGGTCGCGGTTCCTGCTCGACCAGGCGACGACGTCGGCCGGCCGGCACCCCGACAGCGACATCTTCCTCGACGACGTGACCGTCAGCCGCCGTCACGCCGAGTTCCGCCTCGGCGACAACGAGTTTCAGGTCGTCGACGTGGGCAGCCTCAACGGGACCTACGTCAACCGGGAACCGGTCGACACCGCGTCGCTGAGCAACGGCGACGAGGTGCAGATCGGTAAATTCCGCCTGGTCTTCCTCAGCGGACCCCGCGACGAAGCAGACGCCTGACACCCGTGACGGCGTCCACGGCCCCCCGCGGCGAAGGATCGATGTCGATCGGCACCGTCCTCGCCCAGTTGCGTGATGACTTCCCGGACATCACGATCTCGAAGATCCGATTCTTGGAGTCGGAGGGTCTGGTGACCCCGGAACGGGCACCGTCGGGATATCGAAGGTTCAGCCAAGCCGATTGCGACCGGCTGCGGTTCGTGCTGACCGCCCAACGGGATCGGTACCTCCCGCTGAAGGTGATCAAGGAACAGCTGGATGCGATCGACAACGGAAACGGCGGCTTCGGTCCCGGCGGGACGCGGGTGTTGTCCGCGGCCCGCGGGACCGTGGCGCCGGCCACCGATTTCGGTGCGCGTGCCGGCCGCGTCTCTCGCGAGTCGTTGATCGAACGCACCGGAGTCGATTCGGCTTTCGTCTCCGAACTCCAGCGCAACGGTCTGCTGACCACCGGGCCGGCCGGGTTCTTCGACGAGGATGCGGTCCGCCTCGTCGAGGCGGCGGCCGCCCTGGCCAGCTATGGCCTGGAGACGCGTCACCTGCGGGCGTTCAAAGTGTCCGCGGATCGCGAGGCGGGCCTCGTCGCCCAGATCGCCAACCCGATCGCCAAGGGCAAGGGCACCGGTGCGCGGGACCGCGCCGAAGAACTCGTGCGCGAGATCGCCGCGTTGTCGGTGACCCTGCACACGCAGTTGGTCAAGGCTGCCGTCAAGGGTGCGCTGGACTGAGTTCGGCACGTCGTCGGCACCTGGGGTGCTGGTGGCCGCACCGGACTGAACAGCCACGATCGTCCGAAGGCGCCGCGAGTCGGCCGCCGCTGTCAGCTCAGTCGGTGTAGCGTCGAGGTCACTGAATCGAGCGCCGTACAAGGCGTCTGGGAGGTGCGAGATGAGCGAGATGCGTGTGGTGGGCATCAGGGTCGAACCCCCGCAGAGTCAGCCGGTGCTGTTGCTACGCGAGGTCGATGGCGAACGCTACCTGCCGATCTGGATCGGGCAGAGTGAGGCGGCTTCGATTGCGTTGCGGCAGAAGGGGATCGAACCTCCTCGGCCTTTGACGCATGACCTGATCGTCAATCTGATCAAGGATTTCGGACAGACTCTGCTCGAGGTCCGGATCGTCGACATGCAGGAGGGCACCTTCTACGCCGAGATGATCTTCACCGGCGATCTGCGGGTGTCGGCGCGGCCCTCGGATTCGATCGCGGTCGCGATGCGGGCGGAGGTCCCGATCATCGCCGATGAAGAGGTTCTCGCCGAGGCGGGTCTGCTGATCCCGGACGACGAGTCCGACGAGGCCCCCGAGGCACAGGCCGAAGGGGTCAAAGAGGACGAGGTCGAGAAGTTCAAGGAGTTTCTCGACAACGTGTCCCCGGACGACTTCAAGGCAAGCGGCGCCTGACCGGTCCGCCCGCCTCCTCGTGCGATCGCCGACTCGTCACCGCAGGGCCGGAGCGCAGATCACGGAACGGACACCACCCGGTCACCATTCGTCTCGATCTCAAGTTGAGGTTGAGTGTCGTGGCGAGTCGCGTTGATCCACCGACATCCGCCGCATAGCGTCATCAGCAACATCGAGCACCGGACACGGGCCGATGAGGATGATCGGTCGACCCGAAACAGCCTGGACCGCGTAGTGTGGACGTGGACGTCAGGCACTGTGGTGCGGCGTCCGATCCGAGCTTTGCGAGGGAGTCAGAAGTGGGCGATCGTCCGGTCGACAACGAAACGACGTCGAGCGACCAGTCACCCGATCGTCCGGTGACCGAGCGTTCAGACGCCGTCCCGACCCAGGGCAGTCTCGGTGACATCGCCCCGGGCCTGTTCCCGGACGACACCGTGCCCGACGAACTGGTCGGCTACCGCGTGCCGAGCGCATGCCAGATCGCCGGGATCACCTACCGCCAGCTCGACTACTGGGCTCGTACGTCGCTGGTCGTTCCGTCGATCCGCGGTGCGGCGGGTTCGGGCAGCCAGCGTCTGTACTCGTTCAAGGACATCCTCGTCCTCAAGATCGTCAAGCGGTTGCTCGACACCGGTATCTCCCTGCAGAACATCAGGGTGGCCGTCGATCATCTGCGCAAGCGCGGCGTCGAGGACCTCGCCAGGATCACACTCTTCTCGGACGGTACGACGGTGTACGAGTGCACCTCGGCCGAAGAGGTCGTCGACCTGCTGCAGGGCGGTCAAGGCGTGTTCGGCATCGCGGTCAGCGGCGCCATGCGCGAACTGACCGGCACCATCGCAGACTTCCCCGGGGAGCGGGCCGACGGCGGTGTCAGCGAGACCGCACCCGAGGACGAACTCGCCGCGCGGCGCAAGAACCGCGCCCGTCGCACCGGCTAGTTCGCCTTCCGCGTAGACTGGCCCGGCGTCGCTACGCCGCGGGAGAGCGCCTCAGGCAGATAATGCCGACGGCCGCCGAAGGAGCAACACCTCTCCGTCAAACTCTCAGGCACCCAGGACCGCGGTGGTGACGACGTCTCTGGAAAGTGACGATTCGTCGTCCGCCCACGGTGAAAGGTCGCCGCGCAGAGTTGCGCGACACCGAATCTCTCAGGCGTCACATCGGCTGCGGCCGAAGACATGACAGAGGGGGAGGGCCAGCAGCCGGTGCGTGCACCGGCGCCTGCGAGAGGTTGCCCTCCACCGTGTCCACCACTGAAGCGACCCCGTCCGACGCCCCAGAAGGATCCAACCCGGACCCGTCCTCTGCCGCCTCCCAGGTCTCCGCTGCCTTCGTCGACCGACATGTCGGACCCGACGCGGACGAGACCCGGCGCATGCTCGAGGCGATCGGCGTGGCCTCCCTCGACGATCTGGCGCACCGCGTGATCCCCGCGGTCATCGCCGACGAACTCGACTCCGATGTGCTCGGCGCGCTGCCTGAGCCGTTGAGTGAGAGCGCGGTCCTCGAACAGCTCGGCGACCTCGCCGCGCGCAACACCGTGGCCCGCTCGATGATCGGGCTCGGCTACTACGGCACCCACACGCCCGGCGTCATCTTGCGCAATGTGCTGGAGAACCCGGCCTGGTACACCGCCTATACGCCGTACCAGCCCGAGATCAGTCAGGGACGTCTCGAGGCGTTGCTCAACTTCCAGACGATGGTCGCCGACCTCACCGGTATGGAGGTCGCGAACGCCTCCATGCTCGACGAGGCCACCGCGGCCGCCGAGGCGATGACGCTGATGCGCCGTGCCGGCAAATCGAAGTCGCCCCGGGTGATCGTCGACGCCGACCTGTTCCCGCAGACTCGCGCGGTACTCGACACACGCGCCGAACCGCTCGGCATCGAAGTCGTCGAGGCGTCCTTGCACCCCGATCTACCCGGATGCGGACTGCCCGACGGCGAGTTCTTCGGCGTGATCCTCCAGGTTCCCGGCGCGTCGGGTCGGGTGGTCGACGCGACCGCGATCATCGACGCGGCGCACGAGCGCGGAGCACTCGTGGCTGCCGGCGCCGATCTCCTGGCGATGACCCTCCTCACGCCGCCCGGCGAGCAGGGCGCCGACGTCTGCTTCGGCACGACGCAGCGCTTCGGCGTGCCGATGGGCTTCGGCGGGCCGCACGCCGGCTACCTGGCCGTCGGATCGAAGCAGGCCCGGCAGCTTCCCGGCCGTCTGGTCGGGATCTCCAAGGACGCCGACGGCAACCTGGCCTACCGGCTCGCGCTGCAGACGCGCGAACAGCACATCCGCCGTGAGAAGGCCACGAGCAACATCTGCACAGCGCAGGTTCTCCTGGCCGTGATGGCCGCCATGTATGCCTCCTACCACGGCGCCGAGGGGTTGCGCGCGATCGCGCGACGCACCCACGCGGCAGCCGCCCGCCTCGCCGACTCGGTTGCCGCCGGCGGATTCTCGGTGGCGCACGCGAACTTCTTCGACACCATCGAGGTGCACGCGCCCGGTCAGGCCGACGCGATCGTGGCCGGGGCGCGCCGCGAGGGCATCAACCTCCGGCGGATCGACTCCGACAGCATCGGCATCGCCTGCGACGAGACCACCACCGACGCCGACCTCGATGCGGTGCTGCGTGCCTTCGACGTCGCCGGCGTCACGCCGCGTGCACTCACACAACCGATCGAGAACCGCACCAGTGAGTTCCTCACCCACCCGGCGTTCAACCGGTACCGCACCGAGACCGCGATGCTGCGGTACCTCCGTGCCTTGTCGGACAAGGACATCGCCCTCGACCGCAGCATGATCCCGCTCGGCTCGTGCACGATGAAGCTCAACGCCACCACCGAGATGGAACCCATCACCTGGCCCGGCTTCGCCCAGCTCCACCCGTTCGCGCCGTCCGACGACACCGCGGGAATCCGAGAGCTCATCACCACGCTCGAGGGATGGCTCGTGGCGGTCACCGGATACGACCGCGTCAGTCTGCAACCCAATGCGGGATCGCAGGGCGAGTTCGCGGGACTCCTGGCGATCCGTGGGTATCACCTCAGCCGCGGCGACGTGGACCGGGACGTCTGCCTCATCCCGTCGAGTGCCCACGGCACCAACGCCGCGTCGGCGGTCATGGCGGGGATGCGGGTCGTGGTTGTCGGCTGCCGCGACAACGGCGACGTCGACCTCGACGATCTGCGCGCGAAGATCGCCGCCAACGAGGGTCGGGTCGCGGCGATCATGATCACCTACCCGTCGACGCACGGCGTCTTCGAGCACGATGTCCGCGAGGTCTGCGGCGCCGTCCACGACGCGGGCGGACAGGTCTACGTCGACGGCGCCAACCTCAACGCGCTCGTCGGTGTCGCCCGCCCGGGCCACTTCGGTGGCGACGTCAGCCATCTGAACCTGCACAAGACCTTCTGCATCCCGCACGGTGGCGGCGGACCCGGCGTCGGACCCGTCGCGGTCCGGCATCATCTCGCCCCATTCCTTCCCGGACACCCGCTCGCCGACGAGCTGCCCGGGTCGTCGACCATCGCCGCCGCCCCGTACGGCTCGGCGGCGATCCTGCCGATCACGTACGCCTACATCGCGATGATGGGCGCCGACGGCCTGCGTCGGGCGACGCTGACGGCGATCACCGCTGCCAACTACGTCGCAAAGCGGCTCGGCGAGCACTACCCCGTGCTCTACACCGGCGAGGACGGCTTCGTCGCACACGAGTGCATCCTCGACCTCCGGGCCATCACCAAGGCGACCGGCGTCACCGTCGACGACGTGGCAAAACGACTCGCCGACTATGGTTTCCACGCCCCGACCATGAGTTTCCCGGTTGCGGGGACGTTGATGGTCGAGCCGACCGAGAGCGAGAACCTCGACGAGATCGATGCGTTCTGCGACGCGATGATCGCGATCCGCGGTGAGATCGAACTCGTCGGACGAGGGGAGTGGCCCGCCGAGGACAACCCGTTGCGCGGCGCACCGCACACGGCAGAGTCGCTCGTCGGCGAGTGGGATCATCCGTACTCCCGCGAACTCGCGGTCTACCCGCAGGGACTGCCGTCCGCGGGAGGTCGGGCCAAGGTGTGGCCGGCCGTCCGACGGATCGACGGTGTGTACGGCGACCGCAACCTCGTGTGCAGCTGCCCGCCCATCGAGGCCTACAGCAGCTGACCCCACCTCTCGTCGAGGTCGGGACGGTCTAACCGCCGGCGGTTCCTGACGGCACCGCCGACGCGGTCGAGCTCGCCGGCACGCTGGCCGGCCCGTAGACCAGCCGGTTGACGGCGACGATCGCCCCGTTCTCGGGCGTGGGCATCGGATCGGGTGTCAGTGGGAAGGTGACGGTCGGGGTCGCGGTCGGCATCGGGGCGTCGCCGCGGAAACCGAGCTCGGTCAGCAGCTGCAGCTGCTCGGGCTCCGAGGCGAACTCGATGAACTCGGCGACGGCGTCGGTCGCCGCCTCGGTCACCTGGGGACCCGACAGCCGGATCACGGGATAGTCGGCGATCGGCGTCGGACCCGACGGGATCAGTTCGGCCAGCCGTGCGCGTTCGTCGCCACGGGTCATCTGGAACAGCCGCTGTTCGGTGATCGGTACGACGTGGATCTCGGCCCGAGCCGCGTCCGGGGCGTCGGCGATGGTCGTCGCCGCGCCCTGTGGCGTCCCGTCCGGGGAGACCGGGGCGCCCTCGAGCATGGCGCGGACGCTGGAACTCACGCGCGGCGACTCGGCGTCGACCGTGGTCAGCGGACCGGTGGTCCGGGTGACGCGCGTCGCGACCGCCTGGGCGGCCAGCGCGCTGGCGTCGGACTGCGCACCGATCGGCATCGCCATCCGCAGCGATCCCCACCCCTGGAGACCGAAGTCGGTGAGCGAGTTGTCCCGCCGTTGCAACGTGGGGATCTGGGACCAGTCGAGCCGCCCGCTCAGGACGCTGTTGAGTTCCGGCGAGACGGCCAGGACGACCGGCGTCGAGACCAGCGATCGGGTGTTGCCTTCGATCGCATCGGGTTTCGCCGCCGACAGGTCAGCCGACCACACCGACGACTGCGGCACCCAGGCAGCCGGATGGGCGCCCATCGACTCGGTGTCCCACGAGCTCGACAGAGCGTCGAGGGTGATCTTCGCGTCACCCGGACGGACGTCCACGGTGACGCACTTGTCGCGGACGACCGGATTGGTCTCGCCGAAGTTGCGGGCTACCGCGGCCAGCCCGGGAGCGATGTCGGGATCGGCGACGATCGGGACCGACTCGCGACCTTCGACACACTGCGCGGCGGCTTCCTCGGCCTGGCGGTCGATGCGGTCTCCGAGGTCCTGCCAGGTGACGACGACGGCGGCGACGAGAAGGATCGACAAGAGGGCGGCGACGACACCTCGGCTCACGCCGCGGCTTCGGATGCTCTCCCCGCCGCTACTCCGGTGATGTGCCAACGCCGATGCCCTCCCTGCTCGGTGCGTCCCTTGCCCGGCCGGCCGTGGCGACCCGGTGCGCAGTGCAGGGTACGACGATACGCCGTGCCGATCCACAGCGGTTCGGCACGGTCGTATCGCCTACGTCTGAACCGGGCGGTCAGCCCGCCGGGTTCGCCGCTTTGTACTCGCGGCGGCGGCGGTGCAGGATCGGCTCGGTGTAACCGCTCGGCTGCGTCGTCCCCTCGAGGATCAGCTCCTTGGCCGCCTGGAAGGCGATGTTGGAGTCGAAGTCCGGAGCCAGCGGACGGTAGGTCGGGTCACCGGCGTTCTGGCGGTCGACGACCGGGGCCATCCGCTCGAGCGAAGCCACCACGTCGGCCTCGTCGACGATGCCGTGGCGCAGCCAGTTGGACAGCAGCTGGCTCGAGATGCGCAGCGTCGCACGGTCTTCCATCAGCGCGACATCGTGGATGTCGGGCACCTTCGAGCAGCCGACGCCCTGGTCGATCCATCGCACGACGTAGCCGAGGATGGACTGGCAGTTGTTGTCGAGCTCCTGCTGCTTTTCCTCGTCGGACCAGTCGGTCTTCGGGGCGAGGGGGATGGTGAGGACGTCGTCGACGGACGCGGGATCGCGCTTGGCGATCTCGTCCTGGCGCTCGAACACGTCCACCTGGTGGTAGTGGAGTGCGTGCAGGGTGGCCGCGGTCGGCGACGGGACCCACGCGGTCGTGGCACCGGACTTCGGATGCCCGATCTTCTGCTCGAGCATGTCGGCCATCAGGTCGGGCATGGCCCACATGCCCTTGCCGATCTGCGCCTTGTGCTGCAGGCCGGCGTGCAGGCCGGTGTCGACGTTGAAGTTCTCGTAGGCGCCGATCCAGGTCTGCTGCTTCATCTCGCCCTTGCGGACCATCGGTCCGGCCTCCATGGAGGTGTGGATCTCGTCGCCGGTGCGGTCGAGGAAGCCGGTGTTGATGAAGACGACGCGCTCCTGGGCGGCCTTGATGCACGCCTTGAGGTTGACGGTGGTGCGTCGTTCCTCGTCCATGATGCCGACCTTGAGGGTGTTCTCGGGCAGGCCGAGAACCTTCTCGACGCGGCCGAACAGCTCGACCGTGAACGCGACCTCGTCGGGGCCGTGCATCTTCGGCTTCACGATGTACACCGAGCCGGTCCGCGAATTCTGCAGGCCTTCGGCCTGTGAACCCTGGGGCCCGCTCGCTTCGCTCCCGGCGCCGCTGAGACCGTGGATGCCGATCAGCGAGGTGACCAGGCCGTCGAGGATACCCTCGGGGACCTCGTTGCCGTCGGCGTCGAGGATGGCGTCGTTGGTCATCAGATGGCCGACGTTGCGGACGAAGAGCAGCGAACGGCCGTGCAGATCGAACGTGCTGCCGTCGGGGGCGGTGTACTCACGGTTGCCGTTGAGCACACGCGTGAAGGTCTTGCCGCCCTTGCTGACCTCTTCGGCGAGATCGCCTCTGTTGAGGCCCAGCCAGTTGCGGTAACCGATGACCTTGTCCTCGGCGTCGACCGCGGCGACCGAGTCCTCGAAGTCCATGATCGTGGTGATGGCGGACTCGACCACGACGTCCTTGATGCCTGCCGGGTCGGTGGAACCGATCGGCGACGACGGGTCGATCTCGATGTCGAGGTGGAGTCCGTTGTTGCGCAGCAGGATCGAGGTCGGCGAAGCCGCGTCCCCGCGGTAGCCGACGAACGCGGTCGGATCGGCGAGAGTCGAGCTCTTGTCCCCGTCCAGCGTCACCTGTAGCGCACCGTCGTGAACGGCGAACGATCGCACGTCGGTGTAGCTGCACTGTTCCAGCGGCACCGCCTTGTCGAGGAAGTCCTTGGCGTACGCGATGACCTTGTCGCCGCGGACCTTGTTGTAGGACGAACCCTTCTCGGCTCCGTCGGTCTCGGGGATCGCATCGGTGCCGTACAGCGCGTCGTAGAGCGAACCCCAGCGTGCGTTGGAGGCGTTGAGGGCGAAGCGCGCGTTGAGGACCGGGACCACGAGCTGCGGCCCGGCGGTGTCGGCGATCTCGCGGTCGACGCCGGAGGTCGTGATCTGGAAGTCCTCGGGCACCTCGACGAGGTACCCGATCCCCGTCAGGAACGACTTGTACTCGTCGAAGTCGGCGGAGCCGGGGGTGAGGTCGGCGTCCTTGTGGTCGCGATGCCAGGTGTCGAGCTTGGTCTGCAGTTCGTCGCGGACCGCGAGCAGCTCACGGTTGCGAGGGGCGAGGTCGGCGATCACCGATGCCGCGCCGGCCCAGAAGGCGTCTGCCTCTACACCGGTACCGGGCAACGCCTCGTTGTTGATGAAGTCGTGCAGGACGGTAGCGACCTGCAACCCGTTGACGGTGATCCGGTCAGACATGGCGGCCTTTCTCGAGCGAATGACGACGCATACATGCTACTCGTCGGTAACGGCGGACGGCAGGCGCCTCCCGCCACATACGGTCGCGAGGTCCATGAGCTCCGTACAGATGGTGAGCAACCGCGACCGCAGCCTCATTCCGACCTCGGCGATGGCCGACTGCTCGCGTACGTACTCGGCTCGTCCAGCAGGTGTCTCGATGCGGACCGGCTCATACCCGAGATCGCGGAGGTCGTAGGGACTCGCGCGCATGTCGAGGTCGCGCGCGCGCAGGGCGAGGGCGAAGCAGTCGAGCGTCAGGTCCGACGGAACGAGGGGCGCGAGGGTGAAGCAGTAGCGGTAGAGGTCCATCGTCGCGTGTAGGCAACCCGGTTGCTCGTGCTGGATCTGCGAGGCCCGCGTCAAGGTGGTGTCGTTGCGCGGCCGCGCCGGATCGGTGAAGAACCGGAAGGCGTCGAAATGCGTGCACCGTAATGGCATGGATTCGACGACCGCATCGGTGCCCGCGGGCCCCAGTCGCAGCGGCACGTCGTGCCGGGTGTCGTCGGCGCGGTAGACCATCGCCCACTCGTGCAGGCCGAAGCACCCCAGCCGGGCGGGCCGTCGGGCGGTGGTCTCGAGCATGTCCACGGCCGCGGCGAGTGCGTCGGTTCGGTGCCGGAGGTAGGCCTCGGCGACGCGCACGCCACCCTCGGCCTGCTCGTAGCCGCGCAGACCGAGGAACTCGTCGGCACCCTCGAGGATCGCGCCGTAACCGGGATGCCAGCGCAGCACATGCGCGGGACGCGACGAGTAGTAGGTGAACAGGAAGTCGATCACCGGATGCCTGGCACCCCGACGCCGTGCGTCCAGGTAGGGGCCGATCAGGGCGTCGACCGCTCGCCGATGCTCGTCCCGCCGCGATCGCCACTCTGCGGGCGTGAGGACGGAGGCGTCGAGAACAGGGCTCGGGGAGCGCACCCCCAGGGTCTCCATCGCACTCACACGCGATGGGTCTCGTCGCGGACGTTGCCGACGAATTCCTCCACCAAATCGGCGAGGGGAACGATGCCGATGGTCCGGCCACTGTCGTCGACCACGGCGCCGAGATGCGAACTGGTGCGGCGCAGTACCCCGGTGGCCTCGTCGAGCGGCGTGGTCGAGTCGATGACCGGCAGAGGTCGGATCTTGTCGACGCCGATGATGGTGTCCGATCCGACGTGCTCGTCCAGGATCTCGTCGAGTACGTCCTTGAGGTGCAGGTAGCCGGTGAACGTGCCGTCGGGCCCGCGGACGGGGAATCGGGAGAATCCGGTGTCGGTGACCGCCTTCTCCACGGCGCCCAGTGTCGGCCCGATGCCGCCTGTCCCGGACACCTGCACGCCGACGCTGCGCATCTGTTCGAGCGGGATCATCACCTCGGACACCGTGCGGCCGATGGACTGCAGGGCCCTGGTGAGGCGCTCGTGCTCCTCGGCGTCGAGGAGACCTTCCTGCTTGGATTCGCCGACCATCTCGGCGAGCTCGCCCAACGACACCGTCGATTCGAGTTCGTCCTTCGGCTCCACGCGGAGCAGTCGCAGCGAGATGTTCGCCATCCAGTTGTAGAAGGCGATCAGCGGCCGGACCAAGCGGATGAACAGCAGATGCGCCGGCACGAGGAGCATCGCCGACGACTCGGGGCCGGCGAGCGCGATGTTCTTCGGCACCATCTCACCCAGCAGGATGTGCAGCACCACCACCAGTGACAGCGCGATGGCGAACGAGATCGGGTGCAGCAGCGCGTCGGGGACGTGTACGAGATGCAGGGGTTCCTCGATGAGATGGGCGACGGCGGGTTCACCCACCCGGCCCAGCAGGATCGAGCAGATCGTGATGCCGAGTTGCGCGCCCGCCAGCATCAGCGACAGCCGTTCGCCGGCGTAGATGACGGTGCGCGCGCGGGTCTTCCCGCTCTCGGCGAGAGCTTCGAGGCGGTCGCGCCGTGCCGAGATCAGCGAGAATTCGGCGCCCACGAAGAACGCGTTGCCCGCGAGGAGGACGACGGTCAGTCCGACCGCCCACAGATCACCACCCATGTGGGCCCTCCTGTGTAGACGGTGCGTGAGTGTCTTGTTCGGCGGGTGCCGGGGCGTCACCGTCGGCGGGAGCGGGCCGGATGGCGACGACGTCGACACGACGACCGTCCATCTGCGTCACGGTCGCGCGCCAGGTGACCTCCGGGCCACGCTCGGAGGCCTGGGCGGTGTCGCTGTCGGACTCGCCGACGAACGGACGCCGTGGGAGGTCCACCACGTCGTCGGCGGTGGGAATGCGCCCGAGGCAGTACATGACGAGTCCGCCCAGTGTGTCGTACGGGCCGTCCGGTGCGTGGTACCCGGTGGCGTCGTAGAGCTCGTCGATGCGTAGCAGTCCGGCGCACAGAAAGCCGTTGCCGTCGACGGCCACGTCGGCGCGTTCGTCGTCGTGTTCGTCGGTGACATCGCCGAGGATCTCCTCGATGAGGTCTTCGGTGGTGACGATCCCGGCGGTGCCGCCGTATTCGTCGATCACCACGCACAACTCCATGCCGTCGGCGCGGATGCGCTCCATCAGTGCGTCACCGTCGAGGCTGGCCGGCACGCGCGGGACCGGCCGGGCGATCGAGGTGACCGACGTGGTGGCCTGCCGCTCCGGCGCGACGGTGAAGGCCTGCTTGATGTGCACGACGCCGACGAGGTCGTCCAGGTCGCCGTCGATGACGACCGGGAACCGGGAGTGGCCGGTGCGCGACGACGCCATGACGAGATCGCGGACGGAGTCGGCGCGGTCGAGGCAGTCGATCGTCACCCGGGGCGTCATCAGGTCTTCGGCGGTGAGTTCGCCGAAGCGCAACGACCGGTCGACGAGCGTCGCCGTCTGCTGATCGAGCGCGCCTCGACGAGCCGAGTTGCGGACGAGCGAGACGAGCTCCTGAGGTGACCGAGCGGAGGCGAGCTCGTCGGTCGGTTCGATGCCGAGGCGGCGCACGATCCAGTTGGCGGTGCCGTTGAGCCCGTTGATGGCCCAGCGGAAGACCGCGGAGAACACGGTCATCGGGCCCGCGGTCGCCCGCGCCACCGCCAGCGGCTTGGCGATCGCCAGGTTCTTCGGGATCAGTTCGCCGAGCACCATCGACAGCGATGTCGCGATCACCAGGGCGAGGATCAGCGAGGTCGCCGAGACCACCGACTCGCTGGTCCCGAGAGCGGTCAGCGGCGGACGGAGGATTCGGGCGAGGACCGGTTCGGCGATGTAACCGGTGATGAGCGTCGTGATCGTGATTCCCAGCTGAGCGCCCGAGAGCTGGAACGAGAGGGTGGAGTGCGCGCGCTGCACCATTCGCGATCGCCGATCCCCGCGGTCGGCGACATCGGCGGAGATGGTGGAGCGTTCCAGCGCGGTCAACGAGAATTCGGCCGCCACGAACAGCGCCGTCCCCAGCGTCAGCGCGATGAACCCGACGAGACTCGCGACCAGCAGCAGGATCTCCACGTCACCACCCGCCCGGCAGGGGGCGGCCTTCGGCGAAACCGGCGGGCGACTGGATGCCGAGCACCACCTTGTCGTGCAACTCGCGCAGCGTCCGGGCGCCGGTGTAGGTCGCCGTGCTGCGAACACCCGCGCAGATGTGATCGATGAGATCCTCGACGCCGGGACGCTCCGGGTCGAGGCGGATCCGCGAACTCGAGATGCCCTCCTCGAACAGGCTCTTCCGTGCGCGGTCGTAGGTGCTGTCGCCGCTCGACCGCGCGGCGACAGCCCGCTTCGAGGCCATGCCGAAGCTGACCTTGTACGGACCCCGCGCGTCCTCGAGCAGGTCGCCCGGGGATTCGTGGGTGCCCGCGAACCACGAGCCGACCATCACGTTCGACGCTCCGGCCGCCAGGGCCAGTGCCACGTCGCGCGGGTGGCGGACGCCGCCGTCGGCCCACACCGCCGCACCGTGTCCCGCTGCGACCGATGCGCATTCGGCGACCGCCGAGAACTGGGGGCGCCCGACGCCGGTCATCATCCGGGTGGTGCACATCGCCCCGGGACCGACACCGACCTTGATGATCGACGCCCCCGCCTCGATCAGGTCGAGGGTGCCCTCGGCCGACACGACGTTGCCGGCCGCGATCGGGACGCCGAGATCGGCGTCGATGACCGCGGACAACGCGGTGATCATCCGCTCCTGGTGGCCGTGCGCGGTGTCGATGACGAGCAGGTCGGCACCGGCCGAGACCAGCGCGCGGGCCTTGGACACGACGTCGCCGTTGATGCCGACGGCCGCGGCGACGCGCAGCGCACCGGAGGAGTCGACGTTCGGCGTGTAGATGGCGTGGCGCAGGGCGCCCACGCGGTTGAGGACTCCGGCGAGCCGACCGTCGGGTTCGACGAGCACGGCCAGGCCGAGGTGCAGATCGCCCAGCGCGTCGAAGACCTCGCGGGGCGGGGTGTCGACGGGGAGCGTCACGATGTCGGGGTCGGCGACCTCGCGCACGCGGGCGAACCGGTCGACGTCGCGGCAGCGTTTCTCGGTGACGACGCCCACCGGCCGGCCGTCCTCGATCACGACGGCCGCGCCGTGGGAGCGCTTCGGGATCAGCGCGACCGCATCGGTCACCGACGCCGCCGGGTCGAGGGTGACCGGGGTGTCGGCGATCAGATGCCGCGACTTCACATAGGCGATGGACGCGGCCGCCGCCTCGATGGGCAGATCCTGGGGGAGGACCACGAGCCCACCGCGGCGGGCCACCGTCTCGGCCATCCGCTTACCGGCGACCGCCGTCATGTTCGCCACGACGAGCGGAATCGTGGTGCCGCTGCCGTCGGACGTCGACAGGTCGACGTCGAATCGCGAACTGACGTCCGACCTGCCCGGGACGATGAACAGATCGTCGTACGTCAGATCGTGTGTCGGCCGGTGGCCTTCGATGAATCGCACTGGGGTTCGCAGGCTCCTATTCGGTCACTTCCGAGCGGTCACCGCTCCACAGCGTGTGGAACGTGCCCTCCTTGTCGATGCGCTGATAGGTGTGCGCGCCGAAGTAGTCGCGCAGGCCCTGGGTCAGCGCGGCCGGCAGGCGTTCGGCACGCAGTCCGTCGTAGTACGACAGCGACGACGCGAATGCCGGCACCGGGATACCGAGCAGGGTCGCGGTCGAAACCACCCGGCGCCAGCTGTCGATGCCGACCTCGACGGCCTCGCGGAAGTACGGTGCTAGCAGCAGGCTCGGGAGAGCGGGATCGTCGTGGTAGGCCTCGCGAATCCGGTTGAGGAACTGCGCACGGATGATGCAGCCGCCGCGCCAGATGGTGGCCAGGGCCCCGCGGTCGACGTCCCAGCCGTATTCGGCGCTGCCGGCGGCGATCTGATCGAAGCCCTGGGCGTAGGCGACGACCTTCGAGGCGTAGAGGGCGGTCTTGATGTCGTTGACGAAGGTCTCGCGGTCGGCGGGCGCCGAACCGAGGTTCCCCGACGACAGGCCGCGGGCGGCGACGCGCTGGTCGGTGGCGCTCGACAGTGCGCGGGCGAAGACGGCCTCGGCGATCCCGGTCGTCGGGATGCCCAGGTCGAGGGCGGACTTCACGGTCCAGCGCCCGGTGCCCTTCTGGCCCGCGGCATCGACGATGACGTCGACCAGCGGCTTGCCGGTCTCGTCGTCGACCTGGCTGAGGACCTCCGCGGTGATCTCGATCAGGTAGCTCTCGAGTTCGGTGGTGTTCCAGTCGCGGAAGACGTCGGCGATCTCGGAGACGGGCATGTCGAGCGCCTTGCGCATGAGGTCGTAGGCCTCGCCGATGAGCTGCATGTCGGCGTACTCGATGCCGTTGTGCACCATCTTGACGAAGTGGCCGCTGCCGTCGGGCCCGATGTGGGTGCAGCAGGGCTCACCGTCGACCTGGGCGGCGATCGACTCGAGGAGCGGGCCGAGGGACTCGTACGATTCGACGGGACCGCCCGGCATGATCGACGGGCCGTTGAGCGCCCCCTCTTCGCCACCGGAGATCCCGGCGCCGACGAAGTTGAGTCCGCGGGCCGACATGGCGGCCTCGCGACGGATGGTGTCGGTGTAGAGGGCGTTGCCTCCGTCGATGATGATGTCGCCGGGCTCCATCGCGTCGGCGAGCTCTTCGATCACCGCGTCGGTCGCGTCGCCCGCCTTGACCATGATGAGCACGCGGCGCGGACGCTCGAGGGCGGCCACGAACTCGGCCACGGTCTCGGTGCGGACGAAGTCGCCGTCGCCGCCGTGGTTGTCGAGTAACGCGTCGGTCTTGGCGATGCTGCGGTTGTGCAGCGCGACCGTGTATCCGTGGCGGGCGAAGTTGCGTGCGATGTTCGAACCCATGACGGCCAGGCCGGTGACACCGATCTGGGCCTTCGCGGAGGGAGACGATGAGTCGACGTTGTTCATGCCGACAGCCTATTGCCTTTGTGTCCGAACCGGTGATCTGCCTCCACGTGTGACCGCGGTCCGACGATCACGGGGGAGTGATGGCGTCAGAATGCCGACATGAGGCGGTTGAGCTCGGTCAGCCACGGGATCGCGACGGCGAGCGTCGGGAGGACCAGGATCGCGGCTGCCGCGATGTAGGCGCCGGCGGCGACGACCCGGGCGGGACGGTCGTCGCGGAGACGGTGGACGCGAGTCAGGGTGGTCGGTCCGCCGACCGCCATCGCACCGCGCGGTGCCACCGCATCGGCGCAGGCGACCAGGGCGCGACCGAGAGTGGTGGGGGTGGTCGCCCGAACGGCCTGGTCGTCGGCCAGTGCCTCCACGAGGAGCTCGGTCGCGCCGAGCGCGGAACTGCTGCGGACGAATCGGGGGAACGCCTCGTGGAGCGCGATGAAGGCCTCGAGCACCAGGTCGTGCCGCGCGCGCAGATGAGCGCGCTCGTGGGCGATCACCGCGACCAGCTCATCGCGTGTGAGGCGATGGACCACGCCTTCGCTGACCACGACGCGCTGGCGGAGTCCGGGCAGGCAGTAGGCGAGCGGCTGCTCGACGTCGATCATCCGGACGTCGCGCGCGTACAGCGGGTTGTCGGCGTCGTCGGTCCGGTCGCAGCGGTCGAGGATGTCGATGAGCTGGCGGTGCGCGTTGCGGCGGGCGCGGGTGCGCACCCCGACGCGGATCACCGTGTAGAACAGCCGCGCGCCGACGAGAAGGGTCAGGATGAAGACGCCCACACAGAGCAACCACAGGGGCCAGCCGAGCCGTTCGATCTCGCGGACCGGATGCGTCGTGGGGGTACCGTCCGGTCCGATCACGAGGATGTTCGCCGCGATCGCCAGGCCACAGCTGAACGCCGACAGCACGGCGGCCAAGGCAATGGCCTGCCACAGCGTCATCGCCGCGCGTGGGGCTCGGATCGGCCAGCGGGCCCGGGACAGTGCCTCGGGTACGGGTCCGGCGAGCACCAAGCTGACGATGCCGAAGAGCAAGGCGGTCATCTGGTGATTCCTAAAAGTGGGCTGCGAGTGGTGATGCGGCGAATCTAACCGGTGTCGCTCGTTCCGCGTGCGGCTTCGAGCTCATCGAGTGCGGAACGAAGTGCGGCCGCTTCGTCGGCACCGACGCGTCCGACGAAGGACACCAGTGCGGCATGCCGCGAGCCCGGTGCATCGGCCTCGCTGAGGGCGTCGACCATCAGGCTCGCGACCAGGTCCTCCCGCGGATGCGTGGGGACGTACTTGTGGGCCCGGTCGTCGCGGATCTGGGTCACCAGGTTCTTCTTCGCGAGCCGCTGCAGAACCGTCATGACGGTCGTATATGCGAGGGAGCGATCCCGCGACAGGGCGGCATGAACCTGCCGCACGGTCTGCGGGGTCGAACTCTCCCACAACGTGTCCATCACAGCGCGTTCGAGGTCGCCCAGGCCATTCATCTTTCGCATTTTACTGCTGTGCCTCCGTTTATGGGTCCGCTGGATACCCAGTTGTTGCCTGCCGGTGTGTCGAGCGGCGCCCACTTGGAGTGGCACGTCTCTGACGTGGCCTTTTTCGCGGCGCTTGACACGTTGGTAAGGCTAGCCTACATTAAGTGTCACGTCGGACCGCGCGAGAGTCCTGAGGGCTGCAGAGACCCCCGGTCCACGGCACGGAAGGCCCCGCATCTCCCAGAGGTGCGGGGCCTTCTGGGATCCATGGGTCGACAACGATCGGCGATCACCCCGGGTTCCCGGCCGAGTCCCGGACTGCTGTCGCTGTCACCGGACCCCGCATGCGAATGTGGACGGCATGACTGCGAACAGTGCTGACGACGTTCTCCGGGATTCATTCGGCAAAGGACTCGACGGAGTCCTGGGGCTCCAGATCGTCGAGGCCGGGCCCGATCGGATCATCGCCACGATGGAGATCACCGCCAGTCATCATCAGCCGTTCGGGATCGTGCACGGCGGGGTCTACTGCGCGATCGGCGAGAGCGTCGCCAGCATGAGCGGCTTCCTGTGGCTGCAGGACTCCGGGATCGGCGGGACCGCCGTCGGGGTCAACAACAACACCGACTTCCTCCGGTCGGTGAGCACCGGCACCGTGACCGCCACGTCGACCCCGATCCACCGCGGTCGCCGCCAGCAGCTGTGGGCCGTCGACATGGTCGACCAGGACGGCGTCCTGCTGGCCAAAACCCAGGTCCGGCTTCAGAACATCGAGGTCAAGTAGGCCGTTGAGGCCCACGTCACGCTGACGCCGCTCGGCGCGCCGACCCCGTCCCGTCATGGCAGGATGACTCCTACTGCCCGGCCGGACCCACCGAATCGACCGTCCGGCCGACCACTCTCGAGGAGCGATCTCGGTGCGACTGTCGCCGCATGAACAAGAACGGCTGTTGATCTCGTACGCGGCCGACCTGGCCCGGCGGCGGCAGGCGCGCGGATTGAAGCTCAACCATCCCGAGTCGGTCGCGCTCATCACCGACCACGTTCTCGAAGGTGCGCGGGACGGGCGTTCGGTGGCCGAGTTGATGACCTCGGGGCGCGACGTCCTCCGACGCGACGACGTCATGGACGGAGTGCCGGAGATGTTGCACGACGTCCAGGTGGAGGCGACCTTCCCCGACGGCACCAAGCTGGTCACCGTGCACGACCCGATCGCCTGACACCCGACCGCGGGACACCGTCGGGTCGGTCCGTGCCGGACCCCGCCCGTCCACGAACGCAGCACTCCAGAGAGGACCGAGATGCCGGGTACGCATGTCACCGGCCCGCGATCGACACTCGTGCCGGGTGAGGTCATCGCCGCCGAGGGGACCATCGAACTCAACGCCGGAGCCGACGCCGTCGAAGTGCGTGTCGTCAACTCCGGTGACCGCCCGGTGCAGGTCGGTAGTCATGTGCACTTCCCGCAGTCGAACGACGCCCTCGTCTTCGACCGTGCCCGCGCACACGGCCGCCGGCTCGACATCGCGGCCGGCACGGCCGTCCGGTTCGAGCCGGGGATCGAGATGACCGTCGGCCTCGTCCCGCTCGGCGGTACCCGCGAGGTGTACGGGATCTCCCTCGATCCTCCTGGCGCCTGTGGCCCGGTCGACGCCGTTCACAGCGACGAGAGCGAGTGACGCATGGCCATCCTGGGGCGCGACCGTTACGCGCAGTTGTTCGGCCCGACCACGGGCGACCTGATCCGGCTCGCCGACACCGACCTGCTCATCGAGGTCACCGACGACCTGTCGGGCGGACCGGGACGAGCGGGGGACGAGGCGGTCTTCGGCGGCGGCAAGGTGATCCGAGAATCGATGGGGCAGAGCCGGGCGACACGCGCCGATGGTGCCCCCGACACGGTCATCACCGGCGTCGTGGTGCTCGATCACTGGGGAATCATCAAGGCAGACCTCGGGATTCGAGACGGCCGCATCGTCGCGATGGGGAAGGCGGGCAACCCGGACACGATGGACGGGGTGCATCCGGACCTGGTCATCGGGCCGTCGACCGAGATCATCGCGGGTAACGGCAAGATCGTCACCGCCGGCGCCATCGACTGTCACGTGCACTTCATCTGTCCCCAGATCATGGACGAGGCGCTGGGCAACGGCATCACCACCGTGGTCGGGGGCGGTACGGGACCGGCCGAGGGCAGCAAGGCGACCACCGTGACACCCGGCGCCTGGCACCTGGCGTCGATCCTCGCCGCGACCGACCACTGGCCGATGAACATCGCTCTCCTGGGCAAGGGCAACACCGTCAGCGCCGAGTCGATGCATGAGCAGATCCGCGCGGGCGCTTCGGGTTTCAAGCTGCACGAGGACTGGGGTAGTACGCCCGCGGCCATCGATGCCTGCCTACGTGTGGCCGACGAGACAGGCGTGCAGGTCGCCCTGCACTCCGACACCCTCAACGAGGCGGGTTTCGTGGAGACGACGCTCGGCGCGATCGCGGGCCGGGGCATCCACGCCTATCACACCGAGGGTGCGGGCGGCGGTCACGCGCCGGACATCATCACGGTGGCGGCCTATCCGAATGTGCTTCCGTCCTCGACGAATCCGACTCGTCCGCACACGGTCAACACGCTCGACGAACACCTCGACATGCTGATGGTCTGCCATCACCTCAACCCGACGGTGCCCGAGGATCTGGCTTTCGCCGAGAGTCGGATCCGTCCGTCCACGATCGCCGCCGAGGACCTCCTGCACGACCTGGGCGCCATCTCGATGATCGGCTCGGACTCGCAGGCGATGGGCCGGATCGGCGAAGTCGTGCTGCGAACGTGGCAGACCGCGCACGTGATGAAACGCAAACGTGGCTCGCTCCCCGGCGACACCCGGGCCGACAACAATCGCGCACGGCGCTACGTCGCGAAGTACACGATCTGCCCGGCCCGTGCACACGGTTTCGACGACGAGATCGGCTCGGTCGAGGTCGGCAAACTGGCCGACCTGGTGCTGTGGGATCCCGCGTTCTTCGGCATTCGGCCCGATCTCGTCATCAAGGGCGGCGCCATCGCCAGGGCGGCGATGGGAGACGCCAACGCGTCGATCCCCACTCCGCAACCGGTCTTCCCGCGCCCGATGTTCGGTGCCGCACCGAAACTGGCGGCCGCCACATCGGTCAGCTTCGTGGCTCCGGGTGCCGACGCCGACCTCGCCGGCCGGATCGGGATCGACCGGCGGCTCGTGCCGGTCAAGAACACACGCGGCGTCGGCAAGGCCGACATGGTCAACAACGACGCGTGCCCGACGATCGAGGTCGACCCCGACACGTTCACCGTGACGGTCGACGGCGAGGTGTGGGAGTCCGAACCCGTCGCCGAACTCCCCATGGCGCAACGGTATTTCCTGTTCTGATGCGATCCGACGAGACCACCCCGGTCGCTCCCGCGCCGCTGGCGATGATGCTCGCGCTGGCGGATTCCCGACTACCGGTGGGCGGGCACGTGCACTCCGGTGGCGTCGAGCAGGCCATCGCCGACGGATTCATCCGTACCGCAAGCGATCTCGCTTCTTTTCTGTACCGCCGGGTGACCACCAGCGGACTGGTCGCCGCATCGGTCGCCGCGTCGGTGGCCGACGGTGCCCTCGGTGTGTCCGACGCCCAGCATGAGACCGATGCGCGGACACCGTCATCGGCGGCGCGGAAGGCGTCGCTGGCGCAGGGACGGGGGATGGTGCGGCTGGCGCGCCGGATGTGGCCGGACGCCGACTGGTCGGCCCACCGGCCGGCGACGCACCTGCCGGTCATCAGCGGATCGATCGGTGCGATGTCCTCGCTGTCGGGATTCCACACCGCGCTGATCCTCGTCTACACCACCATGAGCGGGTCGGCGACCGCCGGTCAGCGTCTGCTCGCACTCGATCCCGCCGACGTGTCGATCATGATCGCCGAGCTCGGCGCCGAATGCGAACGGGTCGCTGCCGAGGCCGCGGTCGGCCTGGCGGACCTGTCCGATCCGGTCCTCGACATCTTCGCCGAACGCCACGAGCGGCAACCGATGCCGCTCTTCATGTCCTGATCCCCGCACCACGACCAGACGTCGCGCAATCGCACGTCACGAACCGAGAGGAGTACCCATGCCCCCGCATCTCATCGACGGGCAGCCGCACACCCACGACCACGACCGGCCACGCCGCAAGCGCGAGCCAGGTGAGGCGCTGCGTATCGGCGTCGGAGGTCCGGTGGGGTCGGGTAAGACCGCGCTGGTGGCCGCACTCTGCCGGCAGCTCCGGGACGAACTGTCGGTGGCCGTGTTGACCAACGACATCTACACGACCGAGGACGCCGACTTCCTGCGCCGCAACGCCGTTCTACCCGACGAACGGATCACCGCCGTGCAGACCGGCGGATGCCCGCACACCGCCATCCGTGACGACATCACCGCGAATCTCGACGCCATCGACGACCTCGTCGAGGCGAACCCGCCGCTGGACCTGATCCTGGTGGAGTCCGGCGGTGACAACCTGACCGCCACCTTCTCGACGGGCCTGATCGACGTGCAGATCTTCGTCATCGACGTCGCAGGCGGGGACAAGGTCCCACGCAAGGGCGGACCCGGTGTCACGTTCTCGGATCTGTTGGTGATCAACAAGATCGACCTGGCCGAACGCGTCAACGCCGACCTCGACGTCATGCGCCGCGACGCGGCGAAGGTCCGTGACGGCCGCCAGACCGCCATGATCTCGCTGACCGAGGATCCCGCCGCGACCGACGTGCTGGCGTGGGTCCGGACCCAGCTGGCGGCCCCGGTCGCCGCCGGGTGACCATGCGCACCGAGGTCGACATCGTCGCCACCGTGGACCGCGGGGTGCGTCACCGCGCGGTCGGTGGCCTGGGCGTGCGGGTCACCTCTCCCGGCCACGTACAGCTCATCGGTACCGCCGCCACGCCGCTGGGTGGTGACGAGATCGTGGTCCGGATCGAGGTCGAACCCGGTGCGCATCTGCATGTGGGCAGCGTCGCCGCGACCATCGCCCTACCGGCCCGCGAGCGTGTGGACTCCTCGGCGAGGTGGGAGATCACCGTGGGTACCGGCGGCCGCCTGCGCGTCGATCCGCAACCCACCGTCGTCGCCGGCGGCGCGTTTCACCGCTCCGACATGTCCGTGACCCTCGCGTCCGGTGCCACCCTCGATCTGCACGAGCACATCCAGATCGGGCGGGCGGCGACGATGACGGACGCAGTACTGGTCGATCGTGATCGGGCGGGCTCTTGGATCGGGGGTCTCCGAGTGGACGTGGACGGGCAGGTGGTGCTGGTGCATCGGCTCTCGCTGGGTCATGGCACACCTGCCGGTGCGGCCGGCCACCGCGCTGCGAGCAGCGTCTTCCGCTACCCGGACGACCGGCTCGGCCGGGTCCACGCGACCGAATTCGCCGCGCGCCTGCAGCTGGCCGGCGGCGCGAGTCTGACCACCGCCCTCGGGACGTCGGTCACCGCGGCCCGAGGGCTGGCCGACGACCTCGAGATCGAGTCATTGGCCGTCGCGACGTAACCCTCCGGCCGTGACCGTCGGGTTCAGCTGGCCTCGGCCTCGGATTCCTTGCCGTCCGCGTCCTTGCCCTCGGTGGGTACCGAACCCGTGGTCTCCGCACGGGTCGACGCCGAGTCCACGGTCCCGGCATCGGTCTTCGCGGGTTCCGAGTCCGAGGTCGTGCCGGCCTTCTCCAGAGCCGACAACTGGCCGATCGCGGTGCGCGCGTACACCTGCTGCTCGGTCACCGCGAGCTGCGAGCGGCCGCGCGTGGTGAAGGCGAAGAACCAGTTGATCAGCGTGTTCAACCGGTTCCGGAAGCCGACCAGGTAGACCAGGTGCAGCGCCAGCCAGCCGAGCCAGGCGAAGTAACCCTCGGTCTCGAAGGTCTTCTTGATGCCCGGGATCGGGACCTGCATCACCGCGGAGTACCGCGAGATGGTCGCCATTGATCCCTTGTCGTAGTAACTGAACGGTTTGCGCTGGTCGGGGGTCTGCCCCTTCAGCTCGGCCTTGATGGCGTCCGCTGCGTAGCGACCGCCCTGGATCGCGCCCTGCGCGACACCCGGCACGCCGTCTACCGCCATCATGTCGCCGACGACGAAGACCTCCGGATGGCCGGGGATGGTGAGGTCGGGGAGCACCTTCACCCGTCCGGCGCGATCGAGTTCGACGCCCGACTGCTCGGCGAGCTGCTGGCCGAGGGGACTGGCCTGAACGCCGGCCGACCACACCTTGCACTGCGATTCGATGCGGCGGGTGGTGCCGTCCTTCTCCTTGACGACCAGGCCGTCGTAGTCGACGTCGACGACCATCGCGTTCAGCTGGATCTCGACGCCCATGCGCTCGAGCCGGGCCGCGGCCTTGCCACCGAGCTTCGGACCGAACGGCGGCAGGACGGCCGGCGCGGCGTCGAGCAGGATCACCCGGGCCTCGGTCGGGTCGATGTTGCGGAAGGCGCCCTTCAGCGTCTTGTCGCTCATCTCGGCGATCTGCCCGGCCAGCTCGACACCGGTGGGGCCGGCGCCGACGACGACGAAGGTCAGCAGCTTGGCGCGTTCGGCGGGGTCGTGGGAGAGCTCGGCCTGCTCGAAGGCGCCGAGTATGCGGCCACGCAGTTCGAGGGCGTGGTCGATCGTCTTCATGCCGGGTGCGTACTCGGCGAAGTGGTCGTTGCCGAAGTAGGACTGGTCGGCTCCGGCGGCGACGATCAGGTCGTCGTACGGGGTGACCGTGATCCGTTCGAGCAATCGGGAGGTGACCGTCTTGGCCTCGAGGTCGATGTCGTACACGTCGCCCATGAGGACGGCGGTGTTCTTCTGCTTGCGCAGGACCACGCGGGTGGCCGGGGCGATCTCACCCTCGGCGACGATGCCGGTCGCCACCTGGTAGAGCATCGGCTGGAACAGGTGATGCGTCGTCTTGGCGATCAGCGTGACGTCGACATCGGCCTTGGCCAGTCGCTGGGCGGCGAACAATCCACCGAAGCCCGAACCGATGATGGCCACTTTCCGGCGGGTCGTGGTTGCTCCAGCGGGGGCCTGGACGGCGGGGCTGCTCATCTCCAGACATCTCCTTCTAGGTCGTTGGGCGACGGTCGTGCGGACTTCGGCGGACCCGGTGCGGGTCGCCACCCGAGGGAACCGGGTGGCACCTGAGCCGGAGTACGACCGTGCATGTTCTCAACGGTAGTCAATGATGATCCGGCAGGCGCGGCCAGTGGGGTGTTGCGTTCACGCAGTGAGACCGCCGGCCGACGACCATCGTTGTGATCGCTCCTGCCAGTCGGCGCGCAGGAGCTCGTATTCGACCTCGGAGCGGTCCCGGTCCGGGTGGATGGTGAGGAGTTCGGCCGAATCCGCCGCGTCGTCGCACAGGTGGATCGCGCAGAGCGTCATGCCCAGCTTCTCCATCACCCGCCGTGACGACGCGTTGCGCGCGACGGTGCTAGCGAAGACCCGCTCGGTGCCGAGGTGGTCGAATGCGAACGCGACGAGGGTCAATGCCGCCTCGGTGGCCAGCCCGCGCCCCCACACCGTGCGGCGTAGGCGGTAGCTCAGCTCGAGTTCCGCACGGCAGCTGTGGCGCGGAGTACGCAGCGAGATCCACCCGAGGAAAGCTGTCGTGGCGGGGTCGCAGAGAACCCAGGTGCCCGTGCCGTACTTCCGGTGCTCGGTCTCGGCACGGGGGACCATCCAGTCCTCGATCACCGCACGTGGTGTCGCCGCGCCGCCGCTGACATAGCGCATGACCTCGGGGTCGCTGTCGAGGTGGACCAGCTCGTCGACGTCGACGGTGGACACCGGGCGCAGACGAGCCCGTGCCGTGTCGATGTTCACCCGAGCCCCTCACCGCGCGCCTGGGTGCGCGCACCGATCTTCCGCGTCTCGTCCTGCCCCCGGCGAGTGAGTCTACGGTCTGGCCGACGGTGACTCCTGCAGTTCGTCGTACGCGTGTCCCGCACTAAGATCTGCGCCGTGGCCCTCGACCCCGACGCTCTCGACCCCGACTCTTCTGAATCCGACTCTTCTGCGTCCGACTCTTCTGCGTCCGGTTCCGCTGAACCCGACTATCACCTCGACATCCCGGTCGCGCTGCGGTGGGGCGACATGGACATCAACAACCACATCAACAACGTGCAGATCGCCCGGATCTTCGAGGAAAGCCGGGTGCGATCGTTCTTCGACTGGATGCCCGACCGGCCGCGGAAGTTCTCGTTCCTCGTCGCGCGTCAGGACATCGAGTTCTCCGCCCCCGTCCACTATTCGGTCGACCCGGTCAACGTCCGCACCTGCATCGGGCGGGTCGGTCGGTCGTCGTTCGTCCTGGCCCTGCGCCTGTTCGATCAGTCCGGGATGCTGTGCGCCACCGCCGAGACCACGATGGTCGTCGTCGACCCGGACACCGGCCGACCGACCCCGATGTCCGACGAGGTACGCGCGTTGCTCGCCGCGCGTCTCGGGCAACCGGTCGAATTCCACGCACCGCGGACGAAGGTCACGGGCTGAGCAGGCCCGGGCCCGGAGGCACACTCATCCGATGCTGATCCTGCACCGTGCCGAACGCACCGACACGCTGGCCGATGCGCTGGCCGAGGTGCTCAGCCACCCACTGGGCGATCCGATGCGTCCGGAGATCGTGTCGGTCCCCGCTGCGGGAGTCGAGCGCTGGCTCGCCCAGCATCTGGCACGGCGGTTGGGAGTCGGGACCGGCGACGACGGTATCGCTGCCAACATCGACTTCACCGGGCCGTCTCGTCTGGCGGACACCGTCGTCGCGGCGGTGCTCGGTGGCGGCCGCCTGCACACCGCAGCCTCGCTCACGGCGCCGGATGACCCGTGGCGCGCGGCCGAGCTGACGTGGCCGGTGCTGCGTGTCCTCGACGACCGTGTCGACGATCCCGCCCTCGACGTCATCGCCCGTCACATCGGGGCCGGCGACGCGTCGTCGCCCCGGATCGGACGTCGCTATGCCACCGCGCGCCATCTGGCCGAACTGTTCGACCGGTACGGGCGGGCCCGCCCGTCCCTGATCGCCGACTGGGCAGCCGGTCACGACCTCGACGGTGCGGGCCGGCTCCTCCGGGACGACCTCGCCTGGCAGCCCGAGTTCTGGCGCGCGGTCCGCGACGAGATCGGCCGCCCCCATCCCGCCGAGGAGCTCGCCGCCGTCTGCGATCGGCTGCGCACCGACGCCACGGCCGGCGGGTTGCCGGAACGGCTGTCGGTGTTCGGGCCGACCCGGATCACCGAGTCGTTTCGTCAGATCGCCGCCGCCGCAGCCGTCCACCACGACGTGCACCTGTACGTGCCGCATCCGAGTCCGCGGCTGTGGGACCGACTCGGGGACCTCGTCGAGCGCGATTCCGGCGACGCGGTCCCGCCGCGCCGCGCGGAACGCGAGGTCCCGGAGCTGCGAAACCCCCTGCTGGCCGGACTCTCCCGGGATCTGCAGGAACTGCAATTACGGCTCGCGCCGATCGTGGACCGAGATCTGCACCATGCGCCGGGGACGCCGGTGGTCGCCGACACCGCGCTGCACGCCGTTCAGTCGGGGATTCGTGATGACCTCGGCCCGGGACCCGACTCCACCGTTGCCGTCGCGCCGTACGGCGGCGGAGGGGGTGACGACGTCGCATCATCGCAGCAGACCGCCGCGGACCCGTCGGTCGAGGTGCACGCCTGTCACGGGCCTGAGCGGCAGATCGAGGTCCTGCGGGATCGGCTGCTTCACCTGTTCGCCGCCGATCCTGAGCTGCAGCCGCGCGATGTCCTCATCATGTGCCCTGATGTCGAGACCTTCGCGCCGCTCATCCGCGGGGCGTTCGGTCAGGCGGGTCTGCCGCATCCCGCGTTCGACCTGCGAGTCCGGCTCGCCGACCGCGGCATCCGCCACGTCAATCCGATCCTCGACGTGATCGTGGGCGTCGTGGAACTCGCCGCGGGCCGGGTGACCGCCGGTGATGTCGTCGACCTCCTCGGTTCCCCGCCGGTGCGAACCCGGTTCGCCATGACCGACGACGACCTCGACCTGATCCGCGAATGGCTGGCGCACAGCAACGTCCGTTGGGGTCTCGGTGCGGCCGAGCGGGCCCGGTTCGGTCTCGAACGGTTCCGGCAGGGCACGTTCGATTCGGGCCTGGATCGCATCGCCCTCGGTGTCGTCGCCGAGGAGGCAGACGACGAATGGCTCGGCACCGCACTCCCGCTCGCCGGAGTCGAGAGCACGGGAATCGATCTCGTCGGTCGGTTCGACGAATTCCTCGACCGCCTCGGCAGGGTGCTGGCCGAACTCCGGGAAGCCGCCCCCGCGCACCGCTGGGCCGAGACGCTCATCGATGCCGTCTCGTCCCTCACAGCCACTGATCCGGTCGACGATTGGCAACGCGCGCAGGCCATCCGGATGCTGAGCGAGGGTTTCGGGGACAACCGGCCGGTCGAGCCGGACGAGGTCCTGCGCCTGGCAGACGTGCGGGACCTGTTGTCTGCGTTGGTCGCGGGCCGACCGACTCGCTCGAACTTTCGCACCGGCGAACTGACCGTCTGCACGATGGTGCCGATGCGCTCGGTCCCGCATCGGGTGATCGTGCTCCTCGGTGTGGACGCGGAGGTCTTCCCGCGCGTCCAGCGGATCGACGGCGACGACGTGCTCGGCGTCGATCCGCTGGTGGGAGAGCGTAATCCGAGGGACGAGGACCGGCAGTGCTTCCTCGATGCGATCTGCGCCGCGCAGGACGCGCTCCTCGTCTTCTACAGCGGTGCCGACCCGGTGTCGGGCCGGCGGATCCCGCCCGCCGTGGTCGTGAGTGAGCTGGTCGACATGCTCACCGGCCTGACCGGCAAAAGCCCGGTTCGCCGGCACTCCCTCCACGGATTCGACGCCCGGAACTTCACTCCCGGTGCGGTCCCGGGCATACCGGGCCCGTTCAGTCACGATGCGTCGATGCTCGCCGGGACGAAGGCGATGCGCGGGCCGTCGCAGCGTCCGGTGGTCGCGGCTCACGAGGTGCTGCCGGCGCCGGAACGCACCCCTGACTCGGAGGACATCGATCTCGCCACCCTCATCGAGTTCCACGTCGATCCGATCGTCGCGTTCGTCCGTCAACGACTCGGTACACGCATTCCCGACGACGACCGGCCGCACGACGATCAGCTCGACGTCGAACTCGAACCGCTGGACAAGTGGGGGATCGGTGACCGGTTCCTGTCCCGGATGCTGACCGGCGTGTCCATCGGGGAGTGTGAAGCGGCCGAGCTCCGGCGCGGCACGCTGCCGCCCTTCGCCTTCGGGACCCGTGAACTCCGCGCGATCTCGCGGACGGTGACCCGTCTCCATGGCGTCGTCGACCCGCTGCGGACCGGGACTCCCACGACCCTCGACGTCCTGGTACGCCTGCCCGACGGGCGCCGGGTGCACGGGACGGTCAGCGACGTGTTCGGCGACATCGGCGCGGCCGCGGTGGTGCGGGCGACGTATTCCAAGCTCAAGGCCAAACAGCAACTCAGCGGCTGGATCACGCTTCTCGCGGTCGCCGCTGCCGCGACTCAGGGCAACGTCGCCGCAGCGCCGGTGGAGTCGGCGGTCATGGTCGGCCGCGCCGCGCGAGGCGGCGGGACCAGCACCATCAGGCTCCGGCGCCCCGAGGATCCGGTCCCGCTTCTCTACGACCTCGTCCGACTTCGAGACGAGGGTCTGCGCCGCCCCCTGCCGTTGCCGCTGGAACCGGCGTGCACGTTCGTCGAGAACGACGGTCCCGGCCGTCGCAGCTCCTTTGCACTGGCCAACGCGCGCAAGAACTTCGACGACAAGTTCGGTGCCGCACACGATCCTTGCGTGAAGCTCGCGTTCGGTGGGGATGTGCTGGCCGACGTCGAGTTCGACGACCTCCTCGACGGCCCGGGGGCCGAGCACCGCACCGTCGGCGGTGTCGAATTGCCGATCGCCCCGGACGAGACCCTGTTCGCCGGCCTGGCACGAACCGTGTGGGTACCGCTCAACCAGCACCGGGAGGGCACGTGAGACGGCCGGCCACGTTCGACATCACCGCCGACCTGCCGGATCACACCACGGTCCTGGAGGCGAGCGCGGGCACCGGAAAGACCTATGCGATCGTCGGTCTCGCCGCCCGGCACATCGCCGAGGGGGTTCCGATCTCGGAGATGCTCCTGGTGACGTTCAGCCGGGCCGCGACCGCGGAACTGCGCGAACGTATGCGAGACCGCGTGCGGGAACTGCTCGGCGGGCTCGGCCGGATCGGCGCGGCCGCCCACCACGACCCGCTGCTGCAGATGCTGGCGCAGGGGTCACCGGACGAGGTCGCCGCGCGTCGCCACAATCTGGCGCGCGCCCTGAGCGATTTCGACGCGTCGACGATCGCCACCACCCACACCTTCTGTAATCGCATGTTGGAGGCGCTCGGTTTCCTCGGCGAGCGTGAACTCGTCTACTCGATCGTCGAAGAGGTCGACGAGCTCACCGAGGAGGTGGCGCTGGACCTGTACCTGCGGGGCTTCTGGGCAAGCGACACACCGGAGTTCGACTACTCCGAAGCCAGGGCGATCGCCCGCGACGCGGTGCGTCAGGCGTCGGTCGCGTTGGCACCGGACGGGTCCGAGTCGCCAGATGGGCCCGGTGCCGACGCCGTGGCGGCCCGCCGGGTGAGTTTCGCGTCCGCGGTCCGCCGCATCGTGGAGTCCCGGAAACGCGATGCGCGCGTCCGAACCTACGACGACCTGCAGGCCATCCTGCACCGGATCGTGACCGACCCGGTGGTCGGCGAGCGTGCGTGTGAACGTATCCGCAACACCTTCACGGTGGTGCTGGTCGACGAGTTCCAGGACACCGATCCGTTGCAGTGGGAGATCCTGCGCCGCTGCTTCCACGGCCACCGCCGTCTCATCCTCGTCGGCGACCCCAAACAGTCGATCTACGGGTTCCGCGGTGCCGAGGTCCTGAGCTACCTTGCCGCGGTGTCCTCCGCCGACACCCTCCAGGCACTCGACGTGAACCGTCGATCCGACGGCGCGCTCGTCGACGCTCTCGGCCACCTGTACGGCGAAGCCGCGCTGGGACATCCGGACATTGTGGTCCATCCGGTCACCGCGGCGCACGCCGGTAGCCGTCTCGACGGTCGGCCACCGCTGCGCATCCGCGCGTTCCTGCGCAACGACTTCTCGTCCCGGAACTCCTACAACCTGCCTTCGGTGAAGGATGTCCGCGACCGGATCGCGACCGACGTCGCCGACGACATCGCGAACACCCTCGCCCAGGGAACGCGGCTCGACGTCGACGGAATCTCCCGCCCGGTCGACCCCGGTGACATCGCGATCCTGGTGCGGCTCAACAGCACCATCGAACCGCTCCAGCGAGAGCTGGCCGCGCGTGGGATCAACTCGGTCATCGGGTCGGGGGTCAACGTGTTCTCGACGAGCGCGGCCCAGCACTGGTTGTGGGTGTTGCGCGCCGTCGAGCAACCCTCCCGCGCCGACCGGGTGCGGTTGGCCGCGCTCACAACGCTCGTCGGCTGGTCGACCGAGCAGGTCGCGACCGCGGGCGAACCGGAGGTGGCCGAGCTGGGCGCCGAGATGTCCTCGCTGGCAAGGGTGTTCGTACAAGGCGGATTCGCCGCGATGGCGCAACGGTTGCTCGACTCGCACGGCGTGGCCGCCCGGGTCCTGGCCACCGAGAACGGTGAACGCATCCTCACCGATCTCCTGCAGGTGTCCGCGCTGTGCAACAAGCACGTGGTCGAGACCTCGGCGG
Organism: Gordonia sp. NPDC058843; assembly: GCF_042743165.1. Classification (NCBI taxonomy): domain Bacteria; kingdom Bacillati; phylum Actinomycetota; class Actinomycetes; order Mycobacteriales; family Gordoniaceae; genus Gordonia; species Gordonia sp. NPDC058843. Next base: position 166,491 of record NZ_JBHYNC010000004.1, on the reverse strand, counting down.
GACTCAGCGCGCTTGTCGAGTGGCTTGCCGAACGGATCGCGGACACGTCCGCGCGGCAGCGATACGAGGACCAGAGCCGGCGACTCGACCGCGACACCCAGGCCGTCCAGATCATGACCGTGCACGGCAGCAAGGGTCTGCAGTTCCCGATCGTCTACGTGCCCTATGGCTGGGACGGGACGTGGATCGGGGACCGCGGCAACATCACCTACCACGACGAGTCCGGCACCCGGCGTCTCGATGTCGGCGGTGGGCAGGCTCCGGGGCGCGCAGCTCGGCGCAAGCGATACGCCGAGGAGACGGCGGGCGAGGACCTCCGCCTGCTCTACGTGGCGCTGACGCGAGCACAGTCGCAGGTCGTCGCATGGTGGGCGCCCTCGATGAACACCACGAGTGGACCGCTGCACCGGCTGATCTTCGGGCGCGGCACCGCGACGCGAATCCCTTCCGACACCGGAGAATCGGTGTGGTCGGTCGCTTCCGACGTTCCCATCCCGGATGACGACCCCACGTGCGTCAGCGTGCTGCGCGCACTGACCGAGCGCGACGCGGCGATCTCGGTCGAGCCCGCCGGCCGGATCGAGGCTGCCACAGTGTCGGGCCCGCCGCACGCCGCAGGCGAGCCCGCGACGCTCGGGGTCGCGCGATTCCGGCGCGGGATCGATCAGGAATGGCGTCGGACGTCGTACTCGTCCATCGTCGCCGACGTCGCGCACGGTGCACCCGCCGGCCCGGTCGTCACCACCGGCAGCGAACCGACCGAGGACATCGTGGGTGACGAACCGGCCGTGGCTCCGACCGAGATCGACGAGACGCTCCCCGACGTCGAGCGTGCCGGGATGCCGTCGTTGATGAATGGGCTGCCCTACGGTGCTGCATTCGGCACCCTGGTGCACGAGGTTCTCGAGTACGTCGACACCTCCGCCCCCGACATCGACACACATGTGCGCGATCTGTGTTCCCGCGCGCTCGGGGTCCTGCCGGCCGACATCGATGCAGACGTGCTGGTCACCGCTCTCGTCGGCGTCCTCACCACCCCGCTCGGATTCGGCGACCTCTGGGGTGTCGAACCCGGTGATCGCCTCGCCGAGCTCGACTTCGAGCTCCCGCTGGGGCCGGCCGATAGCGCCCCCCGCGCGGGTGGCGCGACACCGGACATGCTGGCGGAACTCCTGGACCGGCATCTGCCCGACGACGATCCGTTGCATGACTACGCCGACCACCTCCGCGAGCTCCCCGCCCGCGAACTGCGCGGGTTCCTGACGGGCAGCATCGATTCGGTGCTGCGCACCCCGGAGGGGCGTTACGTGGTCGTCGACTACAAGACCAACCGGATCCGCGCGGGTGACCTCGTCGTCGAGGACTTCGACACGGCGGCGATGGCAGGCGAGATGATCGCCGCCCACTACCCGTTGCAAGCGATGCTGTATTCGGTTGCGCTGCACAGATATCTCCGTTGGCGCGTCGCCGGTTACGATCCGGTCCGGCATCTCGGCCCGGTGCAGTATCACTTCGTGCGCGGGATGGCCGGCCCGGACACACCGCCGGGTTGCGGCGTGTTCGAGTGGGATCCGCCCGCGGCGCTGATCACCGCCTTGTCCGACGCGTTGGCGGGAGGATCTCGATGACCACTTCCGATGTCCAGGTGGTGGAGTGGGCCACCGGGGTGCTCGCCGAGTGGAACGAGGCCGGGGTGCTCGCCGCCGCGGACGTACACATCACCGATCGTCTCGTGGCGATGTGCGCGCCCGAACCGGTGTCCGAGTCCGCGCGACTCGGCGCCGCGCTGGCGGTACGGGCCGTGCGGCTGGGTTCGACGTGCCTGGCGCTGGACCGGCTGGGTGACCTGGTCGGCGAGGCCACCGCGGACCTCGTGATCCCGTCGTCGGGTGAGGTGCTCGATGCACTCCTCGAGAGTCCGCTCGTGGCCGGCAGCGACGCGGGCCCGTTGCGTCCGCTGGTGGTGCGGCGGTCCATCGATGGCCCGCTGGTGTACCTGCAGAAGTACTTTCGGCAGGAGCAGACCATCCGGGACACGCTGGCCCGGCGTGCGCAGACGTCCCCAGTGGTCGATCCCGGAGCCCTGCGCGCCGCGATTGCCGCCGTGTACACCTCGCCCGAGGACGGCCATCTGCAGAAGCTCGCCGCCGCGGTCGCCGCGACCCGCTGGACCACAGTGCTCGCGGGCGGTCCGGGCACGGGGAAGACCTACACCGTCGCACGCATTCTCGCCGTACTCGACTCGCTTCAGGGACCCGGTCTCCGGATCGGGCTGTGCGCGCCGACCGGCCGAGCGGCGGCTCAGCTCCAGGCCTCGGTGGAAGCGGAATCGACGGTGCCGGTCACGACGCACGCCGTCACGCTGCACTCGTTGCTCGGGTGGCGTCCGGGATCCAACCCGCGGTATGGCCGGGGGCGTACGCTGCCGCACGACGTCATCGTCGTCGACGAGACCTCGATGCTGTCGATGACCGCGATGAGTCGTCTGCTGGATGCGGTCCGTCCCGACGCGCGCGTGATCTTTGTCGGTGACCCGCATCAGCTCGCATCGGTCGAGGCGGGGGCGGTCCTCGCCGACCTCGTCGAACGACCGGACACCGGTGACGCGCAGATGGACTCGGGAACAGCGGTGGCCGTATCGCAGGCTGCGCTGGAGGCGGTGGGTCCGGCCGTCGCCGAAATGGAGTCGGGGGACGTGGACCACCTCGCCGACGGGGTCATCACCCTTCGGCGGCAGTTCCGATTCGGCGGCGGGATCTCGCGGGTTGCCGCAGCCGTGAACTCCGGTGATGCCGACGAGGTCGTGAAACTCGTGACCGCGGAGGATGTCCCGAATGTCGAGCTCGTCTCACCCGACGACCTCGACGGCGTGCGCGCCGATCTCGTCGAGTGGGGGAGGGCGCTTCGAGCGGCGGCCCGCGGCGCCGATGCCGAAGGCGCGCTGGACGCGCTCGACACGCATCGCGTCCTGTGCGCACATCGGGAGGGATCGTGGGGCGTCCGCGGATGGTCGGCCAGGATCACCGAATGGCTGGGTACCACCGGCGCGGAACACGCCGGATGGTATCCGGGACAGCCGATCCTGGTCACCGCCAATGATCGCCAGACGTCGACGTTCAACGGCGACACCGGCGTCGTGATCGCCGATCCCGAGGGCCGAATGCAGGGAGCCGACGCCGTCCGCGTTGCCTTCCGCCGCGGCGGATCTGTCCGATTGCTGCATCCGACGCAGCTCGCCGATGTGGTGTCGGTCCACGCGATGACGATCCACCGCAGCCAGGGGAGTCAGTTCCGGCAGGTCACGGTGATCCTGCCGCCCGCGGGTTCGGAACTGCTCACCCGGGAGTTGCTGTACACAGCCATCACGCGCGCCCGCGAACGCGTACGGATCGTCGGGACGCCTGAGGTCCTCGCCGCGGCGGTCAACCGTCGCGTGCAGCGCGCCAGTGGTCTGCGATCGACGGTGACGCCCTTCGACGATCAGGACAATCGGGCGTCGCCACATCCCGGCAAACCCACCCCGTTTCCGTGAACCCACCCGGTCCGAGCGCGGTGGGAATCTGGAAAAGGGGTGGGTTTGCGGGCGCGGGTAACCGCGCGATGTATCTGTCGACCGTCCTAGATCAGGTCGCAACCACCGGGGACGAGGTCGCGGCGCTGGTAGCACTCGACGCCGAGCAGTTTCTCCTGGATGTCGTCGGGTAGCGACATGAACCCCGAGATGGCCCGGCTGCGGTCGATCTCGGAACGATGCGCGGTGACCGCGGCCCTCTTCCGGGCCGTGAGGTCGGACACGTCGACCACCACGTCGATCTCGGACTCGGGTGTCCCGGGCAGCTGCGCGCGCGGGATATCCGCGAAGAGACTCTCCGCGAGGATGTCCATCATCCATTCCGGAATCGTGGCGAAGTACAGCGAGCGGACCCGCCAGGCCGGCCCGGCGCGGTGGTAGAGCTTTGTCGACGCCGCGGCGTCGGCGGCCGCGCAGGCGAGGCGATGTGCGTGCACGTGGTCGGGGTGACCGTAGATGCCCAGCGGATCGTAGGTGATCACGATGTCGGGTTTCAGGGCACGGATGTGATGGGTGAGAGCACGGACCTGTTCGTCGAACGACGCGTCGCACAACCGCGGTGCGTCGGGTGCCGATTCGGGCCGGCGGTCGTCGGCGTAACCGAGCATGATCGGCGGCCGCCGAATGCCGAGGATGTCCACTGCGGCGGCGAGTTCGCGGTGCCGGACCGTGCCGTCGGTCCAGGTGCACATGACGAGGTCGGCCTCGCCTCCGGCGTCGGTGTGACGCGCGATGAGGCCTCCGGTCCACAGCGATTCGTCGTCGGGGTGCGCGTGCACCAACAGCAGTCGCGGTGTGCCCATCCACCTGGCTTCCTGATCGTTCCCGCACGGCACGGATGTCGTCCGGGTTAGTCGGTCCCCGACCCAGGGTAGCCACACCACCGCTCGGTAAAGTCGGTGTCCGTCCCCACGTGTCGCACCGGTGCGTGACCTCGGGTCCGCTCGGTGCACGAGAACAGAACATGGAGGTCTGCGATGAGCGCTCAGCCCGAAGTCCACGAGTTCCAGGCCGAGACCCGGCAACTGCTGGATCTCATGGTCCACTCGATCTACTCCAACAAGGACAGCTTCCTGCGCGAGTTGATCTCGAACGCGTCCGATGCGCTGGACAAGCTGCGGCTGGAGTCCCTGCTCGACAAGGATCTCGACGTCGACACCTCCGACCTGCACATCACGCTCGAGCCCGATGCGCAGGCCCGCACGCTGGTCGTCGCCGACAACGGGATCGGCATGACCCGTGACGAGGTCGTCGGATTGATCGGCACGCTTGCCCGTTCGGGCACCGCCGAGCTGCGCCGGTCGCTCGCCGAGGCCCGGGCGAACGGGGTGTCCGACGCGGCTGCCGAGGAACTGATCGGCCAATTCGGTATCGGCTTCTACTCGACTTTCATGGTTGCCGAGAAGGTCACCCTGGTGACCCGCAAGGCGGGGGAGAGCACCGGTACCCGCTGGGAGTCGACCGGCGACGGCACGTACACGATCGACGATGTCCCCGACGCGCCGCAGGGCACCTCGGTCACGTTGGCGCTCAAGCCTGTCGACACCGAGGACCACCTCTACGACTATTCGGATCAGAGCAAGCTGCGCCAGCTCGTGAAGCGGTACTCGGACTTCATCGCCTGGCCGATCCGGATGGACGTGGAGAAGACGGTTCCGGTCGAGACCCCCGACGCCGAAACCGGCACCGACGAGTCCGACGAGCCTACGGCGCCGGAGACGAAGACCGTCGTCGAGTCCGAGACGATCAACTCGATGAAGGCGCTGTGGGCGAAGTCGCGTTCGGAGGTGACCGACGACGAGTACCAGGAGTTCTACCGGCACGTCTCGCATGCCTGGGATGCGCCGCTGGAGACCATCACGCTGCAGGCCGAGGGCACCTTCGAGTACCAGGCGCTGCTCTTCATCCCGACGCAGCCGCCGTTCGACCTGTTCATGCGGGATAGCAAGGTCGGCATCCACCTCTACGTCAAGCGCGTGTTCATCATGGACGACTGCGCCGAACTGATGCCGGAGTACCTGCGGTTCGTCAAGGGCGTCGTCGATGCGGCCGACCTCTCGCTGAACGTGTCCCGCGAGATCCTGCAGCAAGATCGGCAGATCCGCGCCATCCGTCGCCGGCTCACGAAGAAGGTCATCTCGACGGTCACCGAGATGCGCGCCGGTCGTCCGGACGACTACCGAACCTTCTGGGACGCCTTCGGTCGGGTGTTCAAGGAAGGTCTCGTCAACGATCCGGACAACCGCGATGCACTCCTCAAGGCGTCGTCGTTCGCGACCACCCACTCCGAGGACGAGCTGACCACGCTGGCCGACTACATCGGCCGGATGAAGAGCGGTCAGGACACGATCTACTACATGACGGGCGAATCGCGTCAGCAGATCGTGAACTCGCCCCACATGGAAGCGTTCCGCGCCAAGGGGATCGAGGTCCTCGTCCTGTCCGATCCCGTGGACGAGATGTGGGTCTCGGCGGGTGCCGAGTTCGAGGGCAAGACGTTCCAGTCGATCGCGAAGGGAGCTGTCGACCTCGAGGATGACGACGAGGACGTCGACGATTCCGCCAAAGAGGAACAGAACAAGACCTACGCGGACCTGTTGGGGTGGCTCACGAGCACACTCTCCGACGACGTCAGCGAGACACGACTCTCGTCGCGCCTGACCGAGTCGCCCGCCTGTCTCGTCGGTGACACGTTCTCGATGTCTCCGCAGCTGGAGAAGCTGTACCGGGCGTCCGGGCAGGAGTTCCCCAAGTCGAAGAGGGCACTCGAACTCAATCCCGATCACCCGCTGGTAGCCGCACTCAACAAGGCTCACGGCGCCGGTGATCACGAGCAGCTGGTGCCGACGGCGAAGCTGCTGTACGGCATGGCCGTCATCGCCGAGGGTGGCGAGCTCGACGACCCGGCGGAGTTCGCGAAGATCCTGGCCGGTCGCCTCACCGAGTCGTTCACCGGGGACGTGTCGTCGGCCGGTTCGGAGTCCTGATCCGGTCTGCCCGACCACGGACGACGCGCCGGTGAGCCGCCGGAGACGGATCGTCGTCTACGGCGGCCTGGCGGTTGTCCTGGTGATGGTGCTGGTAGCCGCGCTCGTCGTCGGTCTGGCGCGCGAGGACGAGAGGGCCGCCACGCCCGCCGATGCGGTCCGGACCTATCTGAACGCACTCGCCGCCGCCGACGCCGACGCTGCGCTGGGTGTGATCGGCTCGCGTCCCGACGCCCGGTTCCTGACCGACGGCGTGTTGCGTGCACAACGCGCCGCCGCGCCCCTCGCCGACATCGAGATCTGGCCGGCTGCCGACGGCGAACCGCAGGCGAATGTCCGGGCCAGATACCGGATGGGGGCGCGGGTGGTCGACACCGAGATCCGGACCGCACGGGTCCCCGACGGCTGGGCAGTCGCCGACGGCGCGATCGCGGTCCGGATCGAGTCGCTGCGGGTCGTGCGCCCGACGCTCTTCGGCGGCGAGGTCGAGGAGGGCGGCACAGTGCATCTGTTCCCCGGACCGCAGCGCTGGGGCTCTCGCGACACCGATTTCGTGGCGCGCGTGTCGGATGACGAGCATCCGACAGCGCCGCGCGGACCGATGGCGGTACGAGTCGTCGGCGAACTGAGTGCCACCGGCGCAGGGGCCGTCAGCGATGCGGTCTCGGCCCATCTGGCGGCGTGTGCGGCGGCGACCCGGGCCGATGCCGGGCGGCAACTCGTCGGGTGTACCCAACGGCTGTACCGCTCGGCGGTCGACGGCAGTGTGCGGTGGTCCGCGCCGAGGGACCTGTCCGGGCTGCGCTATCTGCTTCGTGATCCGGACTCGGCCTCCCCGGCGGACAGGGGGACCCAGGGCGGGGGCGGTCTCGGGACCGTCGACGTCGTCGGTCCGGTGCGCTGGCGGGTTGCGTACACGCCCGACTACGACGCCGACGGCCCACGTGTCGACACGGTCGACGAGCAGTATCTCGTCGGCCACGTCGACCTGACCGAGAGCCGGCCCGAATTCGTCACCGACGGCTGACCCCCCGACCTCGTACCGCAGTCAGGTCGGGTGGGGCCGAAGCCGGAACACCGGGATGCGGCGGTCGGTGCGCTTCTCGTACAGATCGAAGTTCGGCCACACCGTACGCAGGGTCTGCCAGGCGGCGTCCCGTTCGGCATCGAACAGCTCGGTCGCCTCGGCTGTGGACTCCTGACCGTGGACGACGATCTCGATCTCATCGGCGGCACGGAGATTGAAGACCCACGCCGGCATCTTGGGACCGCCGAAGTACGAGCCGGCGATCAGCCAGTCCGACCCGTCCGGGGCGGCGAGGAGCTGCGTCGTCCGGATCGCACCGCTCTTGCGCCCCGGGACCCGGATCGTGATGTTCGGCAGATCGCCGATGTCGAGGAGGCTGAGCCGATGTCCCGTCACGGATTGGATCACGCTGTCGCACTTCACGATCTGCGGAAGGAATCGGGGCATCCAGGAGATCGAACCGATCTTCACCGCGAGTCCGCGCCGCACCTTCATCCGCCCAGTGTGTCATGCGCGTTCTCACCCCGGCGCCGACCCTGGACGTCGTGTCGGCGCATCTGGAGGCTCCCGGCCGATCCGCCCGACGCCGCGGATGCGATGCGATGCCCGTCGGGCCGCTGAGCACCGAGGTAGCGTTGCGGTCCGTGACGACCGGTGACAACGCGACGCTCATTCTGCTCGACGGCGGCCAGACCGGGACGCGCGTGCGGATCGAATTCGCCGGCGGATCCGCCGATCGCGAGGCGCCACCGATCCGGACCGACCGGCCGGTCGTGGAGCAGATCGCCGCAATTGTGCGGGACATCCTGGAAACGGGAGCGGGCAGGCCGGGGCCCGACGGGTCGGCCGGCCCGTCGATGGTCGCGGCCGGTGTGTCCGGACTGACCCCCGACGCCTCTCGACCGGCCGACCTGCTCGAGACGCTCGCTGGAGTAGGAGTCGTTTCCGTTGCACTGACGCATGATTCGGTGACCGCATACCTGGCCGCCAATCGCCACGAGTTCGGCGCGGTCACCGCCGTGGGGACGGGTGTGGTCACGCTCGGCGTCGGCCGGGGTGGTGCGTGCCGCGTCGACGGCTGGGGTCACCTGTTCGGTGACGCGGGCAGCGCGTACTGGATCGGGCGCTCGGGTGTCTCGGCGGCCCTGCGTGCGTTCGACGGCCGTGGTCCGGACACGGCACTCCGCGCGGCTGCCGAGAAGGAATTCGGTCCGTTACCCGAGTTGTACATGGCGGTGCAGGCCGACCCGGATCGGGTAGCGCGCGTCGCCGGCTTCGCCCGGGAGGTCGACGCCGCATCGGAGGCCGGGGACGCGGTGGCGCAACAGATCCTCGACGACGCCGCCGGCGAGTTGGCCCTGTCGGTCCTCACCGCGCTGGACCGAAGCGGGCGCGAGGCCGACGAGAAGGCGCGTGTGAGCTGGGTGGGCGGCGTGCTGTCAGCGAGTAATCGACTCCGAAACCGGTTCGTGGACAATGTGTCCGGCCACGCTCCGGGGGTGTCTGTGGAACCGCCGCACGGCCGGCCCTTCGACGGGGTACGACTCCTGGCGGACCTCGACGTCACTCATCCACTGGCCGCGGAAGTACACCGCGCGAGCGCTGATCCTCACCCATGAGAAGCACATACCCACTGGCCCTCCGATCCCTGATACGGAAGAAGGCACAGACCCCCTCTGCTCCCTAATCCGAAAGAAGCGATCCACCCCTGCTCCCTGAGGTGCGAGGAGCGCATAACCCCTGCTCCCTGAGGTGTGAGGAGCGTAAGCGACGAGCCTCGAAGGGCCTGCTGAGACACGTTGCGAGACCCTTCGTGGCTCGCTTCGCTCGCACCTCAGGGAGCGTGGATTTCGGACACTCACGAGTGTTCTTTCGTGGTCCACGACGGCCGCTAGGCCGCAAATACTGAGGTGAGGAGCGCAAGCGGTGGCTGACCTCTGCTCCCTAATCCGAAAGAACCGCATAACCCCTGCTCCCTGAGGTGTGAGGAGCGCAAGCGACGAGCCTCGAAGGGTTCGGCGACCGAGGTTGCGAAACCCTTCGTGACGCTCGCAAGCTCGCTCCTCAGGGGGCAGGGTGGGTTCGCTCGCAAGCTCGCTCCTCAGGGGGCAGGGTGGGCTAGCTCGCTCCTCAGGGGGCAGGGGTGACGCTCGCTCCGCTGGGAGCAGGAGAGCCCCCTTCCGGCTCAGCGGCCCTTGAACTCTGGTTTGCGCTTCTCGAAGACGGCGGTGATGGCCTCGGAGAGATCCTCGCTGGGCAGGAACGCGGAGTTCCATGCGGCGACGTAGCGGAGGCTGTCGTGGACGGCGGCGCTGCGCGAATGGTCGAGGACGGACTTGATGCCGTGGACCACCAGCGGTGGATTGTCCGCGATCTCCCGGGCGGTCGACCGGGCGAGTTCGAGGACGGCGTCCTGATCGTCGGCGACGTCGTTGACGAGACCGATCTTCTCGGCCCGGGCGGCGTCGATGTCCTTGCCGGTCAGCGCGAGTTCGCGTAGATGACCGTCGCCGATGATGAACGGCAGGCGCGCGAGCGTGCCCACGTCGGCGACCATGCCGACCTTGACCTCCCGCACACTGAACTTGGCGTCGGCGCTCGCGTAGCGGACGTCTGCCGCGCAGATGAGGTCGACACCGCCGCCGATGCACCAACCGGACACGGCCGCGACCACCGGCTTGCGGCAGTCCGCGACCGCGGTGATCCCGGCTTGCAGTTTCCGCAGCGAGTCGAGGAACTCCGTGCGCGGCGCCGCTTTGGCGTCGCCCGCCAGGACACCCGACAGCGTCCCGCCCATCGCGACGAGATCCAGACCGTACGAGAAGTTCTTGCCCGACCCCGTCAGCACCACCGCGCGCACGGCGGGATCGGTGTCGAGGTGTCCGAACAGCTCCGGGAGTTCCTGCCAGAAGTCCGGTCCCATGGCGTTGCCCTTGCCCGGGCCGATCAGGGTGACCTCGGCGAGGTGGTCGGAGACGGTGACGTCGAATGCGGTCCAGGCGCGATCGTTCCAGGCGTGGTCTGTCATGCGAGGGAGCCTACTCGGCAGTCAGAACCGGCGGTGGCCGGATCCGCCACCGCCGTGGCAGCCCTGACCGATGGCCGCAGGCCTGCGGTGACCACGGCACATCAACCCTGTTAGATGGGCACATGAGCGGATACATCCAGGAGGACATCGGGCCGGAGGAACTCGCGCACCGGACCAAACTCGCGTCCGCGATCGCGGGCAGCGTCCGGGAACTGATCGATGCGACGGTGCGCACCGAGGTCGGCGAATCCGACATCGCGGAGGCGAGACGCCTCATCGCGGCCGCCACCGAGATCCTCCAGAAGGACCAGCTGCCGGGGCCGTTCGGCATCCGGTTCAACGCGGACGGCACCAAGCGGTCGTGGGGTAATGCCGTGCTCGGCCGGCGCAACCCGATCGCACCGCCGGTCGAGATCCGTCACGAGGCCGAGTACAGCTGGCTCGAGGTCGAACTCGGACCCCAGTACGAGGGTCCGGCCGGCCTCGTCCACGGCGGCGTCCTCGCCCTCGTCTTCGATCAATTGCTGGGCTCGGCTGCCGAATTCCAGGGTGTCCCCGGCATGACGGGCACTCTTACCGTGCGGTATCGGCACGGCACGAAGCTCGGCGTGATCCGCGGTGAGGCACGTGTCGATCGGGTGGAGGGCGTGAAGACGTTCGTCACCGGGACGATCTCGGTCGACGGTGAGGTCACCGCCGAGTCCGAGGGGATCTTCATCCTGCCCCGGTGGGCTCGCGGGGAAGTGCCCGACGCCATGCGGAACTCGGTCGGCGAGGGCTGAACCCGCCGATCGTCGGACATGACCTCTCAGCCCGTCAAGCGATCAGACGTCGGCGGGGACTGGTCGCGGTCCGACCGGCGAGTAACGCGCGCACAGGAACGCGCCGTTGCGTGCGAAGTCCTGCAGCTCGAAGTCGTAGGGGCGTGGGAAGAGCGGTCGTCCCGACCCGAGGGTGACCGGCGCGATCGAGACGATGACGTCGTCGAGCATGTGGGCCTCGGCGAATTGCGCGGCCAGGTCGCCGCCGCCCACGACCCAGACGTCGCGGTCGCCTGCTGCCTCGACGAGACGATCGCGGAGTTCTGCCGGGTTTCCGGCCACCACCGTGATGGTGTCCGACACCGGCGTGAGCGACCGATGGGTGAAGACGAACGTGGGAATCTCGTACGGCCAGGGCTTCCCGTCGGAGACCTCGTGATCGAGCAGCCACTGGTAGGTGGTGGCACCCATGACGGCGACGCCGACGTTGGCGAAGAAGTCGTCGTAGTTCATCGGACCGCCTTCCTCCAGCGGCTGGCTGAGCAGCCAGTCGAGGTTGTCGCGGTCGTCGGCGAGGAAGCCGTCGAGGGTGGTTGCGGTGTAGTAGCGGAATGCCATCAGAATCCTCCGGAGTGTTTGCGATGCCACATGATCGGGTCGGGGTCGAGTGCCGGATCGGTCACGTCGACGCCGGCCTCCCGCAACATCCACCGGGCGACGAGCCTGCGGTGGGCGGAAAAAGTCAGAACGTGCGCGACGATCTGCGAGAGCAGGAACGATTCGGGTGGATCGCACAGGGCGTCGATGACCCGGTCCTGCCACGCGCCGCGGCGGTCGATGTCGCGGATCAGAGCCAGCCAGCGAGGTGCGATGTCGCGATGGAGCTCGACCAGGTCGGTCAGGTCGGTCGGCGCGTCCGGCGGCAGATCGGCCCCCTCGACCGTCGACAGCCAAGGGAGTTTGTCGGCCACGAGATGCGAGATGACTTGAGCGAGAGTCTCTTCGGGTCCGCTCCAGGACATCAGCTGATTACCGGTCAGGCGTGGCGCGGTCCACGAAGCCGGGTCGACACCCTTCGCGGCGTCGAGAAGTGCTTCGATGTCGTCGAGGTCGTGGCGGACCATGAGCATCACCACGTTGCCCGCGTTCTCGGTGGTGGGTGAGCCGCTGTCGACGTAGAGGACGGTGGGCGAGTGGAAGTGGATCCCGTTGGGCGCCGGCAGCCAGTGGCTGTGCTCGCCCGCCGCGCCCATCCGGCCGGGACTGTGTCCGAAGGCTCGGCTGAACGCACGCGAGAAACCGTCCACCGACGAGTATCCGGAGTCGAAGGCCACGTCGGTCACCGATTCGCCGCGCTGCAACAACCAGGCCGCGCGTTCGAGGAGGACACGGCGGCGCAGGGCCACCGGCGCCTCGCCGGCGGCGCGCCGTACCTGCCGGGTGAAGTGGAACGGTGACGCGTAGGCGCCCGCGGCCATGTCGTCGAGCGATGCATTGTCGTCGGACAGCACCGCATCGAGCAGTTGCCGAAGACGGTCACGGTCGGAGGGGGTCACCATCTGAGTATGGAACCGCGGGGGCCCCGCGCGCCCGACCGAAATTGCTCCTGTGGGTCGGCGGTCGCGATCAGTCCCTCGTCAGCAGCGGGATCAACCGTTCGGTCTTGGCCTCGGTCCAGCCCGGCGGTTGCAGGATCTTGGCCCAGGCTGCCGGTATCGCGGACAGGTAGTTGTGTCCATGTCCGTCGGGGACACCGACGGAGACCGCCATGTCTGCGCTGACCTGGAGGAAGGTCACGAACGGGATCCAGCGCATCGCCGAGAGCACATCGCGCCCGGGATCTTCTTTGAGCCAGTCAGGTTCACGCAGGATCAATCGCGGATTCCACCACGAGATCGGATCGGAGGCGTGTTGCAGGTACACGGCGCGACCCGACGGGGACACCCACTCGGTGGTCGGGTCGTCGAGGTCCGGTGCGTCGGCGATGAAGCGGACCTGCCGGCCGTCGTCGTAGGTGGGCAACACCTCCGGGGTCCCGTCGTCGCGCGACCCCGTCGTGTCCACCCACAGCTTGTTGTTGAAGGTCGGGCCGCTGAACAACGCGCCGTCGGTGCGTGCGCTCAACGCCGGAATGGTCCCGAACGCCGACTCGGCAGCGAACGAGCCGAGGCTCTCGCCGAAGACCACGAGTCTCGGACGCTGGGCCTCGGGAACCTCGCGCACCCGTTCGGAGACCGCTTCGAAGAGCGCCTGCCCCGCCTGTCGCGCGCGTTCCTTGTCGACCAGGAACGACAGCCAGCTGGGTAGGTACGAGTACTGCATGCTGACCGTCGCGGTGTCGCCGTTGTACATGTACTCGAGGGAGTCGACGGTGGCCTGATTGATCCAGCCGGTACCGGTGGTCGACGCGACCGCGATGAGTTTGCGTTGCAACCCGCCGGCGCGGACGAGCTCCTCCGCGGCGAGTTCGGCGTTGGCACGCAGGTCTTTACCCGAGCCGAGTCCGACGTAGGCGCGGATCGGTTCGGTCGCCGGGGCGCCGTTGAACTCGCTCAGTTCCTGCACGGTCGGCGACACCGACACGAAGATGCGGCCCTGACGTCCGAGCGAATCCCATGTCACCAGCGACCCCGGACCGCCCGAACGCAGCGGCGTCGTCGGCGGATTGGAGTCCGCGGTGGTCTCGTCGTTGACCGCGGCGAATGAGGAGTTCAGTGCCTGCATCCCGTAGTTCGCGACCACGCCGTTGAGCACCAGGACCGTCACGATGACGGCGATCGTGGCGGCCGCGAATGCCGAGATACGAGGAGGCGCAACTCGATTGATCTTCCGCACGAGCCACGCCACGCCGTCGCCCCACGCTTGCCCGATGGTCATCAGCAGCGCGAAAACCACGACGGCGATCAGCACGATCTGCGGGTACGCGGTCCACGACAGCAGATCGACCCCCATCATCGTGCGGACTTGGTCCTGCCACCGCTGGAATGCGACGAGCATGACCACGCTCCCTGCGATCGCCGCCAGACCCAGCGCCACCCAGAGGCGGCGCATCGGTGGAGGCCACGGGTCGTCGCGGGAGATCATGTACCGGATCAGCCATGAGATCAGGACACCGAGGCCGTATCCGACGGCCGCCGAGGCCCCGCTCACGATGCCCTGGAACAGCGGTCCGCGGGGCAGGAGCGACGGTGTCACCGACAACCACAGGAAGATCAGTGCGACCGTCAGCCCGACACAGGAGTACCGGTGGAGCCGCCGGCGCCACCACGACGGTGCCGACCCGCCCTCGGTGTCGGCGGACGCGTCGCGCTCCGGAAGCGGCGTCTCGGCCGGTTCCGGAGCGGCGGGGGTGTGCGAGGTGGGTGCTGTCGACGACACTGGGTTCCTCTTTTCTCGAGAACCCGAGAACCGTAACACCGGTCGCCGGTGCGGCAGCGGCGCTTACGGGGTCCGTGACCGTCGTGCCGCCTACCGGCGTCCGTTACTTGACCTCGGACCGCAGGATACGCAGTACGCCGATCCCGAGCGGCAAACCGATCCAGATGACGGCCGAGACCAGCATCCTCGCCCATTCGCCCCCGGTTGCCCAGTCACCCTCTTGGAACGGCAGGTTCGTCAGGCCGGTGTCGACCCATTGCCCGAGGTTGTCCTTGAACCATGGGACCAGTTCGCTGACCACGGTCAGGGCGGTGGGCAGGGCGAAGTAGGCGACGATCGCCCCCGGGGTGTTCAGGATGAGGGTGGCGAAGCCGAACCCGAGGAGCAGCCCGAAAGTCTGCGACACAAAGGAATTGACGAAGCCCGCAAGGGTGAGGTCCCAGGAGCCGGCGGGATCGGCGAACGCCAGGCCCGCGATCCCGTTGCCGATGACACCGAGGACGAGTGCGACCGCGACGGCCGCGACGGCGGTGAGGAGCGCCGCCACCAGCTTCGCCCCGACGATGCGCTGCCGTCGTGGCTCGAGGGTGAACGTCGTCAGGGCGGTGCGCTGACTCCACTCGCCGGTCACGAGCAGGATCGCCAGGATCGGCAGGATGATGCCGGTGGGGATGTTCATCATGCCGAAGAACTGTCCGAGGTTCAGGTTCTCAGGGCTGTTGCGGTTCGCGATGAGCATCGCGATCACGACGACTGCTGCGATCACCCCGATCGAGGCGGTCAGCCAGAAGCCGGCGCGGGTGTCCACGAGCTTGCGGAGTTCGACCCGGACGAGCCGGGAGAAGGGGATTCCGGGGCGGTCGACGTCGATCACGTCGGCCGGCGGCAGGGGTGTGCCGAAGTCGGCGAGGGTCATCGGGCTGCTCCTTCGAGTGTGGTGTGTTCGCGCTGGGTCTCGGCGGTCAACTGCAGGAACATGGCTTCGAGCTGGGCTCCGTCCGCTGGACGCAGCTCGGTGAGGACGACGCCGACGGCGGCCGCGGCGCGTCCCACGTCGACGGGATCGGCATCGACGTCGAACCCACCGGAGGCGTTGCGGTGCACCGTGATCCCGGCGGACACCAGTGCCTCGCCGAGGGTCGGGTCGTCGAGCGATCGGACACGCGTCCCGGCGCCGGCCAGCAGTTCGTCCTTGGTGCCCTGGGCCACGATCCGCCCGTTGCCGATCACGACGATGTCGTCGGCGACGATCTCGATCTCGTGCAGCAGATGTGACGACAGCAGGACTGTTCCACCGCGATCGGCGTACCCGCGCAGCAGGGTTCGCATCCAGTGGATGCCCGCGGGGTCGAGTCCGTTGGCCGGTTCGTCGAGGATGAGGATCTTCGGGTCACCGAGCAGGGCCGCGGCGATGCCGAGCCGCTGGCGCATGCCGAGCGAGTAGTTGCGCACTCGCCGCCCGGCCTCCTCCGGGGTGAGGCTCACCAGTTCGAGCATCTCGTCGACGCGGTCTCGACCGATCCCCATGGTCATGGCCGACAGCCGCAGCACCTCTGCACCGGTTCGGCCCGCGTGCTGCGCCGAGGCGTCCAGGAGGATGCCGACCTGGGTGGCCGGGTTCGGGATCGTCCGGTAGTCGACGCCGTACAATTGCGCGATTCCGGAGGTCGGCGGGGTCAGTCCGGCGATGATCCGCATCGTCGTCGACTTCCCGGCGCCGTTCGGGCCGAGGAATCCGGTGACCTGCCCGGGACGGCAGGTGAACGACACGTCGTCGACCGCGACGTAGTCTCCATATCGTTTTGTCAGATTCTTCACTGTGATCATGGTGTCCATCGTCGCGGCCCCGAGCGCCGCGCACATCGGACGACCGGACATCGTCGTATCGGCCGAAAGTCGTAGGGGTCGGCACCCATCGGTAGGACGCGCTCGTCGGCGATGTACGACTACGGTGACGGTGTGCGTCCCGAGCAGTACCAACCCCCGATGACGTGGGCCGGCCGAATGTGGCGGCTCGCGGTCATGCTCTTCATCTCGGCCGCCACCTTCGCCACGCGTGCGTCGTACCTCTGGAACGAGGCCCGGTGGTGGTTCATCGCCGACCTCGCACTCGGGGTGGTGTCCTACGTCGTGATCTGGTGGCGCAGAGAGCATCCCGTAGCCGTGACGACGTTCACCAACATCGTCACCATCGTGTCCTCGTCGTCGCTCGGGCCGGGAACCCTCGCCATGGTGTCCTTGTCCAGCAGGCGACAGTGGCGCGAGATCATCCCGCAGGCGGTGCTGTCCGTCGTCGCGGGCATCATCGCCCTCGCGTTCTTCGCCACGCCGACCGAGACGAACGATCCCGTCATCGTCCAGTACTCGGTCACGGCGGTCGCGACGGCGGCCATGGTCGCGTGGGGTCTCTACATCGGTTCGCGGCGTGAGCTTCTCGCGAGTTGGCAGGCGCGCGCGCTCGCCTCCGAGGCCGAGCAGCAGGCGAAGGTCATGCAGGCACGTTCACTGGAACGAGCACGGATCGCGCGCGAGATGCACGACATTCTCGCGCATCGGATCTCGGCGATGAGCATGTCCGCGGGCGCGCTGGCCTACCGCTCGGACCTCACCGGAGAGCAGATCCGCGAGACGGCGCAGACCATCCAGGAGACCTCACATCTGGCGCTGACCGAACTCCGAGAGGTGCTCGGCGTTCTGCGCGAAGGTCCTGGCGACGCCACTCCGGAGAAGCCGCAAGGGGTTCCGGACCTGTTCGCATTGATCGACGAGGCGCGCGGCCTGGGTATGCGCGTGGAGAGTCGCTGCGACGCGGACGTGAGCTCGTTGAGTCCGGCGATCTCGCGCACGCTCTATCGGTGTGTGCAGGAGGCGCTGACCAACGCGCGCCGTCACTCACCGAGCGCACCCGTTTCCCTGCACATCCGCGGCGGACCGGAGCACGGAGTGGATCTACTCGTCGAGAATCCGCTGCCGCTGTCGACGGGTTCGAGCGATCCCACACCCGGGTACGGCCTCGTCGGCCTGGCCGAACGGGTCGGGCTGCACGGCGGTCGCCAGTCGGCGACGGTGAGTGAGGACAAACGGTTCCTGTTGCACGTCTGGCTACCGTGGCAGTCATGACCGCCCGCATCATGATCGTCGACGACGACCCCCTCGTCCGTTCGGGACTCCGGCTCCTCCTGGGCGGCGATCCGGGCCTGCACATCGTCGCCGAGGCGGGCAACGGGCAGGACGCCCTCGACGCCCATGACGACGCGCCCGTTGATCTGGTCCTCATGGATCTGCGGATGCCGGTCCTGGACGGGATCGCGGCCACCGGCCGCTTCAAAGCGCTGGCCACGCCGCCCGCGGTCATCGTCCTCACGACCTTCGACGCCGACGACTACGTGGTCCGCGCTCTGGCGATGGGCGCCGACGGATTTCTCCTGAAGGACACGCCACCCGACGACATCGTCGCCGCCATCCGTGAGGTGCTCAACGGCCGGCCGGCCCTGAGTCCGTCGGTGACGGCTGCGTTGATCAAGCAGGTCGTGACCACCGGCGGACACCGGACGTCGTCCGCGATCGAACGCGTCGACCAGCTCACCGCACGCGAGCGCGATGTGGCCGTCGAACTGGCCCGCGGGGCGTCCAACGCCGAGATCGCCGAACGTCTGTACATGAGTCTCGCGACGGTCAAGGCGCACATCTCGCACATCTTCACCAAACTCGACGCGACCAACCGGGTTCAGGTCGCGATCCTCATGCACGACGCCGGGATGGTGTGAGCGCCTGAGTCTGTCGAGATCTCCCCGGCGGGGGAGCATCTGGCTGCCGGTTGGCGCTTACCCGCCGGTTGAGCGTTTTACCCGCCGGTTGAGCGTTCTACCCGCCGGTTGAGCCTGTCGAAACCCCGGGACCCGTCACCAGCGGCAGGTCGAGTGTCGTGCGGAGTCCCGCCGGTCCGTCGACGACCGCGGGGATCGCGTTCACGATCCGGCCCGCCGCGGCGACGATCGCGGCGTGGTTGTGGTCGCCCTTGAGGCTCGTCGGGCAGATGTCGACCGTGTACGACGGCTCGCCGGTGATCTCGACGCGATAGCACCCACCCGGTTGGGCGGGTTGGGCCCAGTCCGGCCGGAGGTCGCCCCGAAGTCGCGTCACGTGTTCGATGACGATGACGGGTTCGCCGGCCACCTTGCCGATGATCTCGAAACGAACGGCAGCGCGGGTGCCCGCGGCGATGTGACCGGCCGCGATGTCGAAATCTTCTGGAGCGGGCTCGCTTTCGGACACCTCCTCGATGTCGTCGACCGTGACGCCGAGACCGGCGGCCAGTTGCCGGATCGTCGTCCCCCACGCCAGACCGAGCACGCCCGGCAGGAACAGCATCGGCGTCTCGTCGAGCGGTTTGCCGAAGCCCATGACGTCGAACATGACGGTCGCCCCGTCGTAGGTCGCGTAGTCGGCGATCTCCATGCAGCGCACCTGCTCGATCCGCTGGCAGGTGCCCGCGAACACGAACGGGATGAGGTCGTTGGCGAAGCCGGGATCGACACCCGTCACGAACAGGCTCGCCCCGCTGGCCGCGGTCGTGTCGTCGATCTTGGCGATGGTCTTCGCAGGCATCACGCCCCAGGGGTACTGGAGCGTGTTGGGGGAGGACCCGACGACGTCGATCCCGGCGGCGAGGATGCGCACCACATCGTCGAAGGCCTCGACGGGACGAGTGTCACCCATGGCGCAGTACACGACGCAGTCCGGCCTCGTCGCGATCGCCTCGTCGAGGTCGCCGACCGCGAGGATTCCGGTGGGAGTCTGTACTCCGGCCAGTGTCGCGGCGTCGACCCCGACTTTCTCCGGCGAGGACACGCAGACCGCCGTGAGTTCGAAGCGCGCGTCCTCGATCAGTTGAGTGAGGCACAACCGGCCGACGTTGCCGGTTCCGACGAGAGCTACCCGGATGGACATTGCGTGGAACTCCTTGCGCTCGGTAGTCGCCGGTAGGCGTGGTGTACACCTGTCCGGACGTTTGTCTGTTCAGTAGACCATTTCTTGGTGAAACCTGTTCTATTTTCGATCTCGTCGCGGTAGCGTTGCCGCCCATGGGACGCGTAGACGACAAGGTTGCAGTGATCACCGGCGGTTCGCGGGGGATGGGTGCCGAGCATGCTCGGGCCCTCGTCGCCGAGGGTGCGAAGGTGGTGATCGGCGACATCCTCGATGACGAGGGCAAGGCGCTGGCCGCCGAACTCGGGGACGCGGCGCGCTACGTCCACCTCGACGTCACGTCACCCGAGGACTGGCAGACGGCGGTGTCGACCGCGGTCGACGAGTTCGGCAAGGTCAACGTCCTGGTGAACAACGCGGGCATCGTGAACGGGTCGACCATCCAGAAGTTCCGGCTCGACAAGTGGAAGCAGATCCTGGACGTGAACCTGACGGGCACATTCCTGGGCATCCAGGCGGTCGCCGACCTGATGATCGACGCCGGTGGGGGGTCGATCATCAATGTCTCGTCGGTGGAGGGTCTGCGCGGCAGTCCGTGGGCGCACGGTTACGTCGCGAGCAAATGGGGCGTGCGGGGACTGGCCAAATCGGTTGCGCTCGAACTGGCCCCGCACAACGTGCGGGTGAACTCCATCCACCCGGGTCTCATCCGCACGCCGATGACCGAGGGGATCCCCGACGACATGGTGACGGTGCCGATGGGCCGTGCCGCGGAGTCGCGCGAGGTGTCGACCTTCGTGGTGTTCCTGGCCAGCGACGAGTCGTCATACGCCACCGGCGCCGAGTTCGTGATGGACGGCGGCCTCAGCGCCGACGTGCCACACAAGTGAACGCCCACACCAAGACAACCATCCCGATCAGTTCGACGAGGGTCTGCGTGATCACCGCCGCAGCGGCCAGTTCGGCCCCGACCGGCAGCGCCAGAGCCAGCGGGAGGACGACGAGCGAGTTTCGAGTGGCACCGGAGAAGACCACCGCCGTCGCGGGTTCCGGGGTGAGTCGGAACAGCCGGGTCACGACGTACCCGATCGCCACCATGCCGACCAGGAACGCGGCGTAGACCGGGATGACACCGGCGATGTCGGCGAAGCGTGAACCGACAAGTGGCACCTGAGAACTCACGGCGGTGAAGAGCACCGCGATCATCAGCGGGACCATGGTCGCGACGGCGCCGTCCGAAGTTCGTCGGCCCACCGCGGATCGATCCGCCCACGCCTGGGTCAGCCACGCCAGTGCCAGTGGGCACACGATGAGGACCAGGAAAGCCCAGAGGAACGGCTCCGGCTCGATCACCGAGCGTCCGTCGCCCATTAGCACCAGGAGATACAGCGGCGTCAGCAACATCTGGGCGAGCAGCAGCAACGGCGTCGCCGCGACAAGTCGTCGGGCGTCGCCGCCACCGAGTCCGGCGAACACGACGACGTAGTCGACGCACGGGCACAGCAGCACCAGCAACGCCCCGAGACGGATCGAGTCGTCGGCGGGAAGCGCGAGGGACAGCACCGCGACCAGGAGTGGTGCGAGGGCGAAGTTCAGGACCAGCACCGCGACCATGAACCCACGGTCGCGCCACGAGGCCAGCAGGTCGGACAGACGGATCTGCAAGAAGGTGACGTAGAGCAGTGCTGCGAGCAGCGGCGTGATCGCGGGCTCGAGGTTCTCGGCGGGTGAGGGTGCGAGCAGTCCCACCACCAGTCCGGCGAGGATCGCGGCGAGGTACAGCGTGACCTGATGACGTTCGAGACGGTCGACGACGGTCGCAGGGGCGGGCACCGCATCATTCTGCGACACCGCGGCCGCGTTCACCGACACCGCGGTGGCGCGGTACGGCAGACTCGACGAGTGATCACCCCGTCCCGGCGCACCGACGCCGCGCTGCTGGTCGTGGTGGTCGTGTTCCTCGCCGCGGTGAACATCGGCGCGCATCTCGCCGAAGGTGCGGTCTCGGTGGCGATCATCCCGATCGCCGCGGTCGTGGCCGTGATCATCGCGCGTCTGGCCGGTCTCGGCTGGCGGGATCTCGGCCTGAGCCGCGCCGAATTGCGCGCCGGCATTCCCGTCGCGGTGGCTGCGGTACTCGTGGTCGCCGCCGTGGTCTCGGCGGCGGTCGCGATCCCGGCCACGCGCGAGTTCTTCCTGTCGGACCGATACGACGACACCTCCGAGGCACTCCTGGCTGCGTTCGTGATCATCCCGCTGCAGACCGTTCTCCCGGAGGAGGTCCTGTTCCGCGGTGTGCTGCAAGGGGTTCTCAGCCGGTTGTTCGCCCCGCTGACGACTCTGGTGGTCGGCGCGATCGCCTTCGGGCTGTGGCACATCCTGTCCTCGACGGGCCTCACCGCGGGCAACGAGGGCCTCAGCGGCGCTCTGGGATCCGGGGCGGTCGCCCAGTTCGCCGGGGTCGCGGGTGCCGTCGTGGCGACCGGGGCCGCGGGTTTCGTGCTCGGCTGGCTTCGGCAGCGCACCACGAGCCTGCTCGCGCCGATCGCGCTGCACTGGGCCCTGAACGCGACCGGGGCGATCGGCGCTGCTGTGGCCTGGCAGGTGTCCTAGACCGGCCACCTCTGCTGGTGGTGGCGATCACCTCGGATCAAGCGGTTCCGAAGATGCGATCGCCCGCATCACCGAGCCCGGGACGGATGAAACCGTTCTCGTCGAGTTCCCGATCGACTCCCGCGGTGAAGATCGGTACGTCGGAGTGTGACCGGTGGAGCACCTCGATGCCCTCCGGGCACGCGAGCAGACACACGAACTTGATGGACTTCGGGCCGTACTCCTTGATGCGATCGATCGCGGCGACCGCCGAATGGCCGGTCGCCAGAAGCGGATCGACGATCACGACGTCGCGCTCGGACAGCTCCGACGGCATCTTGAAGTAGTACTCGACGACGACCATGGTCTTGGGATCGCGGTAGAGGCCGATGTGTCCGACGCGCGCGCCGGGAACGACCGTCAGCATGCCGTCGGCGATCCCGGCGCCGGCACGCAGGACCGCGGCGAACACCAGCTTCTTGCCGTCGATGACCCGCGCGGTGGTTGTCTCGAGCGGCGTCTCGATGGTGACGTCATGCATCGGGATGTCGCGCAGGACGTCGTACGCCATGAGGATCGAGATCTCGTCGAGGAGGCGCCGGAAGTCGTTGGTCGACGTCTCCTTTCGACGCATCAGGGTCAGTTTGTGTTGCACCAGCGGATGGTCGATGACGGCGACGCTACCCATGGATTCCTCTCGGTTGGCGAGATGTGCGCTCTTCTCAGGGCCTGCCGCTGTTCAGAAGACGGTGCCCGTACTACGTATCGACAACGGCGGCAGCCCATCTCGAAGTCGGTTCGCCAGGACTCGACCGGCTGCCCACGTACCGCCCTCGAGAACACAGGCCAGTGGCATCGTGGTCGCATCCGCGCCGAGACGCTTTCGCACGAGGTCGGCGACCTCGTCGAGGAGAGCAACGGTGAGCGCACGCCATTCGACGACGAGCTCGTCGCCGACCTCCCACTCGCGGCCGGCCCAGCTGTCCTCACGGAGTTCGAGCACACCGGAGTCGATGAGGAGCCCACCGTTGCGGTACTCGGGGAGGCCGGTCAGCTCGTCGAGCCCGGTCACCTGGACGCCGGACCATCGAAACGGCTCCAGCAGTGAGTAGGTCAACCACTGCGACAGCTTGTGGAACGGTACCCAGCCCGCCGTGAGCCCTGGTCCCGCGACCGCGTCGTGGTGCCAGCAGTCGCCCAGTGGATGGGTGTCGATCGTGTTGTCCGACGGCCAGATCGGGGCCAGGTGATCGAGGACCGCGCTCAAGATGTCCACCGCGGACACCTCGGCGCGCCCACCACGGGTGAGGTGATCGAACAGGCCGCCGGGCCGCGCATCCGGTCCGAAGATCTCTGGCCGGCGGGACAGGGCCGCACCCAGCCGACGCAAGAGATCGACCCGTCCGGGCAGACCGGTGAGATGGTTGTCGGGACCGACCTGGAAGGCGGCGCCGAGGGAGTCCGCCGTGATCCGGCTCAGACCGGCGGCGTCGACGCGGAGGGGCTGAGCCGGGTCGCTGGAGAACAAGCCGTCGCAGAAGGCCACCCAGCTCGCGACGCCGAGGCCCTCCGAACGCGTGAGAACGAGGTCGCTCGACTGTTCGCGGTAGGACCAAGCGGGTCCGGCTCCGGCATCGAGAAGGACGCTGACGAGCACGACGTCGATGAGGGCGCGGGTCCGCTCGGCCGAACCGGCGGCGGGTAATCCGACATCGATCGCACCGAGACGGTCGACGCCGCCTGCCTCGAAGTGACGCCACCGACTGTGAAAAGGTATGTCGCCGCTGGGATACCGCGAACCGGTTGTCTCCGCGACGATTCGGGCCGCCGCGTCCAGTGCGCCATCGTGGACCAGAAACCACGACGACTCGCCCGCCCGCGCTCGTTCGAGGAGCTGCCGCGACCGGCTCCGGATCGTGGCCGGGGACCGCAGTAACCGGGCGGCCTGGGAAGCCGACAATTCGACGCCTGGTGCGCCGGTCATCACAGCCCCCGGCCCTTGACCTGTCGTAGCTGCTCCGCGTCCGGGACCGGCCCGGGTGTGAAGTAACCGGCAGCCATCTTCGCGTCGATCTCGACGCGGGCGTCGGCGGGGATCAGTTCGTCGGGGATGTTGACGCGCTCGCCGACCTCGATGCCGGAGCCGGTGATGGCGTCGTACTTCATGTTCGACATCGACACCAGATGATGGATCCTGGTGATGCCGAACCAGTGCAGAACATCGGGCATGAGTTCTTGGAACCGCATGTCCTGCACGCCTGCAACACATTCGGTGCGTGCGAAGTACTGATCGGCGGTGTCGCCGCCGAGTTGGCGTTTGCGAGCGTTGTAGACTAGGAACTTGGTGACCTCGCCGAGGGCTCGCCCCTCCTTGCGCGAATAGGAGACCAGGCCGACGCCCCCGCGCTGAGTGCCGCGGATGCACTCTTCGATCGCGTGTGTCAGATATGGCCGGCAGGTGCAGATGTCGGAACCGAAGACGTCCGACCCGTTGCATTCGTCGTGAACGCGTGCGGTGAGGTCCACCGAGGGATCGGCGAGGTCGCGGGCGTCACCGAAGATGTAGACCGTCTGTCCACCGATGGGCGGCAGGAAGACCTCCAGATCCGAGCGCGTGACGAGTTCGGGGTACATGCCGCCGGTCTCCTCGAACAGCACCCGACGCAGCTCGGCTTCGGTGCAGCCGAAGCGATCGGCGACGCCGGGCAGGTGCCACACCGGCTCGACGGCCGCCTTGGTGACCAGCGCGGCGCCGCTGGGCAGGAGAACCTCACCGTCGGGGACGAGACGACCCTTCTCGATCGCCTCGGCGATCTCGGGGAGGATGACGTGGGCCTTGGTCACCGCGATGGTCGGCCGGATGTCGTAACCGCGGCGGATCTCGTCGGGGAAGCTCTCGGCCACCGTCGCACCCCACGGATCCAGCGAGACGATGGCACGCGGATCACCCCATTGCGGATACGGTCCGATGTGGTCGGTGGGCGAGGTGTTGGTGAGGTCGGCCCGGTGTTCGCGCGCGAGAGCACCGGCGGCGACGGCCAGTGCGCGGTAGACGCTGTAGGAACCGCTGTGGGTGCCGATGACATTGCGATGGGCACGCGTGCCCGTGGTCCCGATGACGGGACCGCGTTCGGCCGCGGTGGAAGCACCCCAGCGGATGGGCGGCGCGTCGATCCCGCCGCTGTGTGAGGTCAGTCGGATGTGGCCCAGGGACCTGTGCTCGCCAGACATCGTCGTCGTCCTCACCTTCTGTCGAGACGGTCACCCGTCACCGGAGGGAAAGCGCCAGCATAGTTCCGGATGCACGTGTCTGCCGGATGATGCCGAACGCCACGGCGGCGGCACCCGCAGGAGGTGCCGCCGCCGCGTTCAGGCCGTTGTGGTGACGGGTGGACCCTTGTCGATCAGAGTTCGAAGCGGTCCAGGTTCATCACCTTGTCCCACACCGCGACGAAGTCGTCCACGAACTTCTCGACGGCGTCGTCGGCCGCGTAGACCTCGGCCAGAGCGCGCAGCTGAGAGTTCGACGAGAACGCCAGATCGGCCCGGGTACCGGTCCAGATCTGCTCGCCGGTGGCGCGATCACGTCCGATGTACACGTTCTCCTCATCCGACGCCGACCAGGCCGTCGACATGTCCAGCAGATTGACGAAGAAGTCGTTCGTCAAGATGCCGGGGCGGTCGGTCAGCACACCCGCCGACGATCCGCCGAAGTTGTTGCCCAGCACCCGGAGCCCACCCACCAGCACGGTCATCTCGGGAGCACTGAGGGTCAGCAGGGATGCACTGTCGACCAGTGTGAACTCGGCCGGGAGACCACTGGCCGTTCCGACGTAGTTGCGGAACCCGTCGGCCTCCGGCTCGAGGTGCGCCAGGGAATCCACGTCGGTCTCCTCCTGCGAGGCGTCGGTACGTCCGGGGGTGAACGGCACGGTGATGCCGACGCCGGCGTCCCGCGCGGCCTTCTCCACTGCCGCCGCGCCGCCGAGGACCACGAGGTCGGCGAAGGAGATCCTCGCACCGGCCTCGCCGGTGAACGTGTCCTGGATGCCCTCCAGGGTGCGGATCACGGTCGCCAGTTCGGCGGGCTCGTTGACCTCCCAGGAGGACTGCGGCTGCAACCGGATGCGGCCGCCGTTGGCGCCGCCGCGCTTGTCGCTGCCGCGGAAGCTCGACGCCGACGCCCAGGCGGTCTTCACGAGTTGCCCGACAGTCAATCCCGAGTCGAGCAGTGTCGCCTTCAGCGCTGCGACGTCGGCCTCGGACACCATCGGCCCCTCATGCGCGGGGACATTGTCCTGCCAGAGGTAGGTCTCGGTCGGGACCAGCGGACCGCGGTACCGGACGGCCGGTCCCATGTCGCGGTGCAAGAGCTTGAACCAGGCCTTGGCGAACTCGTGGGCCAGTTCCTCCGGGTGATCGAGCCAGCGTCGGGTGATCTGCTCGAACCCGGGGTCGTATCGCATCGCGAGGTCGGTGGTCAGCATCGACGGATGGGTCTTCTCGTCGCCGAACGCCTTCGGAACGGTGCCGGCCCCGGCGCCGCCCGTCGGACGCCACTGGTTGGCCCCGGCCGGACTCTTGTAGAGCTCCCACTCATACCCGTACAGAGTCTCGAGAAATGCGTTGTCCCAGCTGGTCGGGGTGGGGTTCCAGATGACCTCGAGTCCGCTGGTGATCGCGTCCGCCCCCGTGCCGGATCCATGCGAGCTGGTCCAGCCGAGACCGGCATCCTCGAGGGCCGCCGCTTCGGGTTCGGGACCCACCAGTCCGGCGTCACCGGCGCCGTGGGTCTTGCCGAAGGTGTGGCCGCCGACGATCAGGGCAGCGGTCTCGACGTCGTTCATCGCCATGCGCGCGAATGTCTCGCGGATGTCGACCGCGGACGCGAGAATGTCCGGATTGCCGTTCGGACCTTCGGGATTCACATAGATGAGCCCCATCTGCACTGCGGCCAAGGGATTCTCGAGCTCGCGGTTGCCCGAGTAGCGCTGATCGGCCAGCCACTCGAGCTCGGGTCCCCAGTACACCTCGTCGGGCTCCCATTCGTCCACACGCCCGAAGGCGAAGCCGGCGGTCGTGAATCCCATCGACTCCAGTGCGACGTTGCCGGCGAAGACGAGCAGGTCGGCCCATGACACTGCTTTGCCGTACTTCTTCTTGATCGGCCAGAGAAGGCGACGAGCCTTGTCCAGGTTCGCGTTGTCCGGCCAGCTGTTCAGGGGGGCGAATCGCTGCATTCCGGCGCCGGCGCCACCTCGTCCGTCCTCGACCCGGTAGGTGCCCGCGGCGTGCCAGGACATGCGGACGAACAGACCCCCATAGTGCCCGAAGTCGGCGGGCCACCAGTCCTGGGAATCGGTCATGAGTGCGGTCAGATCCGCGCGCAGTGCCTCGACGTCGAGGGCCTCGAGGGCTGACTCGTAGTCGAAGTCGGCGCCCATCGGATTCGCGACGTCCGGATTGTGCTGGAGGACCTTCAGATTCAACTGGTTCGGCCACCAGTCGCGGTTGCCTCCGCCCTGCGTGGGAGGCGTGAGCCGTCCGTGTGCAACCGGGCATCCACCGGTTCCGGGCTCGGTGTTCGCCTCGGCGATGGGGGGATGCTCCTGCGCCTCGGGGGCAGCGGAAGGATGGTTGGCGGAAGGGGGAACTGACGAGGGGTCGTGCTGCGCCATCTGGAATTTCCTTTCGGGCACGGGGAGAACTGCGATCGCCGGGACGGGGATCGCAGAGGAAGGGAGTCGGCGGTGGGTTATAGATCGGGTCAGGCGCCTGGAGCGAAGCGAGCGGGTTGGGTGGGTTAGGCGCCGGGAGCGAAGCGAGCGGGCCGGGTTGGTCAGGGAACGCAGTCGGGGCAGCGGCCCCAGTAGATGACCTCCGCTTCGTCGATGACGAAACCTCGGTCGTCGGCCGGGGCCAGGCACGGGGCTTCGCCGATTGCGCAGTCGACGTCACCGATGAATCCGCATGTACGGCATATCACGTGGTGGTGGTTGTCCCCGACGCGTGACTCATATCGAGACACGTGGCCCGGAGGCTGGATGCGCCGCACGAGGCCGGCCGAGGTGAGTGCGCCCAGGACGTCGTACACGGTCTGCTGCGAGACCTCCGGCAACCGGGCACGTGCGAACCGGAAGACCTGGTCGGTGTCTGCATGGGGGTGAGCTCGGACGGCCTGCATCACCGCGATGCGCGGACGGGTCACCCGCAAGCCCGCGGCACGGAGGTGTCGGCCGCAGTCGTCGTCGGTGAGCATGCGACCATGGTGCCGTCTTTTCTGGAATCATTCAAGTTAAGTGCGGCGAGTGAGGTGCCGGTCACGGTCGCCGTCGTAGGATCGGCACATGCGGACAGCGACGCCGGCCGATGCGTGGGGGACCCGATGACCCCGTACGACGAGATCGTCGACGAGCTCTACGGTCTGGCGCCCGAGGCGTTCGTGCAACGTCGCAACGAGATCGCTCGCGAGGTCAAGGCGGACGGCGACCGCGAGCTGGCCGGCCGGGTCGCGAAGCTCCGGCGGCCCACCCAGGCGGCCTGGGCCATCAACCAATGGGTTCGTGCGAATCCTGACGAGAGTGCACTCATCGCCGAGTTGGCGTCGGAATTGACTGCGGCTCAGCGTCGCTCGGCGGTCGACAAGATGCGGACGTTGTCGAGCCGCCGCCAGGAGCTGATCGGTGCGTCGGTGGCGGCGGTCGCGCGGACTGCCTCAGATCTTCATGTGGCGTTGGCGGACAGTGCAATTCGGGAAGTCACCCAGACGCTGCGGGCCGCGGTTGCCGACCGCGAGGTTCTCGAACAGGTGGTGCGGGGGAATCTCACCGCGTCCGCCGAATACAGCGGTTTCGGGCCCGCCGGTGTGTTCGTGGTGCCGGAGCCGGCACCAGGGCCCGAGGCGGGTGAGCCCGGGGCCGGCACGAATCGCGCCGACGATGATCGCGCCGACCCGTTGCCGTCTGACGACGCCGATCGCGAACGGCGCGAACTCCACGCTCGACTCACCGACGCGGAGGAGGGGGAGCGGAGTGCGCGATCCGACCTCGACGATGCATCGCAGACCGTGCACGTCGCATCGTCGGAGGTCGACGAGATCGTCGGGCGCGCTCAGGAGCTGCGCGCGGAGCTGGCTCGCTGCGAAGAGTCGTTGCGCTTCGCGCGGCAACGTCTCTCCTCTGCTGAGCACGGTCGGGCCGAGGCCCGGATCGCGCTCCGCGAAGCCGTTGCGACGACCAACGAGATCCGTGCGGCGATCGCCGAGATCTGAGGCGCGCCGCCGGCGCCGGACGTGACCTGCGCGGCGGGGATCAGCGCGTCAAGTGGAAGCGCAGCAGCTCGGTCGACCCCGTCAGCGCGCGACCCCAGTAGCCGCCGCGGCCGTCGGCGCGGAGCTCGTCACGCACGAATCCCACGGGAGTGCCTGAATAGTCCACGACGATGACGGGTGCGCCGTCCTGCACCGAGCGCCCCGGGTAGACCGCGCCCGGAAAGGCCCACCCGATGGCGGTGTTGTTGACGACTCGGGAACCGATGAAGTCCTTGCCGAACCACACCGTGTCGGCGATGGGTGCGCTGGTGACATCGCCGCGGTAGTACCCGGTCGGCATCGGCGGCGCGGCCTGCGCGGTCCCGGTGGCGGCCAGCGTCATGGCTCCAGCCAGGACAACGGCCGCCGTCGGTAGGGCGCAGTGCCGGAGAGGGGAGGTCGGAAAGGGTTTCATCTACCCATTGAACGCTTCCGCGATCTGAAGGAACCGTGATTCGACGGACCGGCCGGTTGCGCGACGCGGCAGTTCAGTGGCCGATGAGGCGTAACGAATCGTCGCGGCGAAGGACGAAGAAATACGGGTTCGGCGAACCCTTCAGGTCCATCGCGCCGAGGACGGCGTCGTCGGAGATCCGGTGGAAGACGTCGTTGATGGGTAGCTGGTCGTAGACCATCGTCGCGGTGTCGGTTCCGCGGTAGCGAGTGGTGCGCAGTCGGGCGCGCGATCGGCGGGTCTGGCTGAGAAGCCGGGTGGCTGCGATCGGAGTCGCGAATGACATGGACTTGACGCCGTGCGCCTTCTCGGCGACACCGAGGCCGCTGAAGGCGAGCGTCGGATTCATCGCCCACAGAGCGGAACCGTCCCGGGTCGGGAAGAGCAGCGGGTGGACCGTCTCGGCGTCGAGGAACTGCTTGCCCCACCAACCGCTCGCGGCGAGGAATCCGTCGAGCGGGTGGTCGGTGGGGAGTTCGGCGCCCCGCCAGGTACCGATCATGAAATCGGGTTCGACGGCGGCGCAGGAGTCGAACAGGTCGAGCGCGTCGGCGGTGGTCGTCGGCGTGGTGGTCAGGATGTCGCGCACATGCATGCCGACGATGGTACGTGCAAAGACACAAGATCTGAAGATTGTCGCAACCGGTGACGGGTCAACCGGTCCGCCGAGACGGGCCCTCGGCGGAATATGCCGTGCGTACACCGGGTTGCCGCACGCATGAGCCAACCCACATACGACCCCCGTGACCTCCTCGCCGAAGGTGGTCTCGGTGTGCTCGCCACGATCAAGTCCTCGGGACTTCCGCAGCTGTCCCCGGTGACCCCCTTCTATGACCGCGACACCGAGACCGTCTACGTGTCGATGACCGAGGGTCGGGCCAAGACAGCGAACCTCCGACGCGATCCCCGCGCCGCCCTGGAGATCACCGGACCCGATCGATACACGTGGGCGACCGCGGAGGGCACCGTGACGTTGATCGGTCCGGGCAGCGAACCGGACGGCCCCGAGGTCGAGGCGCTCGTCGACTACTACCGCAAGGCGGCCGGTGAGCATCCGGACTGGGATGAGTACCGCAGGGTGATGGTCACGGACCGACGAGTCCTGATGGTGATGGCCGTGGATCGGGTGTACGGCGAACAGGTTCGCTGACATGTCGATCTAGGACCCGCGTCGATCTAGGACCCGCGCTGTCCTCATCCTGGCGCAGAGTGGTCGCATGGCGACTGATTTTCAGGTGACGTTCGATTGTGGTGACCCGGCATCGCTGTCGGGGTTCTGGGCCGAGGTGCTCGGCTACCGGCTCCAGGACCCACCGCCGGGCTTCGACAGCTGGGATGCCGCACTGGACGCGTTCGGCGTGCCCCCGGAGAGCCGAAACGACGCGTCGGGCGTGATCGATCCCGACGGTCGTGGGCCCCGGTTGTTCTTCCAGCGCGTGCCCGAGGGCAAGGCGGCCAAGAACCGCGTTCACCTCGACGTCCTGGCGGCCCCCGGCCTCAGCGGCGACGAGCGGATGAACGCCCTCGAAGCCGAAGCGGACCGGCTCGTGGGCCTCGGTGCCACCCGCGTCGAGCGACACGACCCCGCACCGCCTCTCGACGAGGGGCACATCGTGCTGCAGGACCCCGAAGGTAACGAGTTCTGCCTGGACTGAGGATGTCGTGGACCGAGGATGTCGTGGACTGAGGGTTCCGTGGACTGAGGATTCGGTGGCGACACTGCGCGCTAGTCGCGCGTTGTCGCCACCGAATCCCGGGTCAGGGAGATGTTTCCGGCCCGGCCCAAGGTTCCGTCGAGGTCAGGTTGCTCGAAGGTGACCTCGGCTGACCGTCCGTCCACCGACAGCGTCGCGATGGTGTTGCCGAACAGCGGGCCGAGTGTGTTGCGCCAGGCGACGGGCAGCTCGGGTGAACCACCGCGACGGGCCCAGCGGCGGACGACCGAGGCGAGCCGACTCGACCACCCCAGGCGGAAGACCACCTTGATGTAGGGCGGAATCGCGTTGTGGACCGGTGAGCACACCAGCTGGTGGACGTCGGCACTGGTTGCGTCGGCGAAGGTCGCCCGCGCGGCATAGCTGTGGTGGACGTCGCCGGACAGCACGCTGACTGTGGCCGGCCCCGAGTCGCGCGCCGCGACCCGGCGGATCATCTCGCTGAGCCGGACAAAGGAATCGAAGAATGCCGGCCAGTGCTCGAGGTCTGCACCCTGGCGGATCTTCTCGGCCAGTTGTCCACGACGACCTGACCGCCGGGCCCCGATCTCATTGAGGGTCTCCGCGTCGCCGACGACCGGTGGTAGCAGCCACGGCAGCGAGGAACCGAGCACGAGGTGGTCCAGTCGCTCGAGATCGTCGTCGACCTGACTCTCGATCCAGTCGAATTCGACGTCGCTCAACATCTTTCGTGTTCCACCGGAGAGGATGCGGCCGTTGCGGGAGTCGATCATGATGAGCCTGGTGTTGCCCAGGTCCCATCGGAAGCTGAAGCGGACGCCCTTGGTTCCGTCGGTTTCGCGATCGGCACGATCAGCGACATCAACCAGATGGGGCCAGCAGTCGCCGTCGATGTCACGAACACGGCGGTAGTCCTCGGACTCGGCGAGTTCGGCGGGGGAGAGGTTGCCGAGGTGCTGATACACCCAGTACGACGCGAGGCCGGCGCGAATCCGGTCTTGCCACCAGGGTGTCTCGCTCATCTGCCGACGCCAGGTGTCCGAGGTGTTCCAGTCGTCGCGGATGTCGTGATCGTCGAAGATCATGGCCGTCGCCACCGTCGAGAGGATCCAGCGGATCTCGGGGTCACCCCAGGTGTGCCGATACAGGCCCTCGTACTCCTCGAAGTCGACGACCTCGTCCGACGGTCCGGCGGTCGATGTCCGGCTCGATTCCAGCGACTGCTTCACCTGCGGGGTCAGTTCGTCGGCGTACACCTGATCGCCCAGCAGGATGAGCGTGTCCGGCCACTCTTCCACCGGCAGGTGGCGCATCCGGATGGCATAGCAGTCGAGTGCGTCGAGTCCGAGTTGCTGGTCGAGCTTCGGATCCTCGGCGCGGGGATACCGGCAGGAACCGAACACGAATCGGTGCCGGTCCGCGGTCTCCGGTCCCCGGGTTCGGATGACGCTGGGCGGGAACTCGGTGTCCGGGAGGGGCCACTCGAGGGCGCCGTCGACCCGGACCTGGTACTCCGTCACGGTGTCCGGCACCAGGCCGGTGACCTCGACCAACGCGTAGTGGTGACCGGACACCTCGAAGGTTCGGGTGCCGCACCCGAGGACCTCGACCTCGCTCGGCTCGTCGGTTTGCACCCAGACCAGCGCGGAGGTGTCGTCGACGTGCCGGAGGATCGGACCCAGAACCAAAGCCATTCGACCACAGTAGGCCGTGGTGCCAATTCGTGCGGGCGCGTCCATCGGAGGGCGATGAGTTCGCCGGGACAAGTCGGTCTGTATTCCTGTCGCGTCCCCGCAGAGGACACGGCTGTGCGCCGGGAACGGGCGGCACATGGCGAATCGACGGAGGAGGGACCCCATGGTCATCGTTGCCGGCAGTCTTCGAGTGGAGCCGCACGAGCGGGCGGCGTACCTCGCCGGATGCGAGGAGGTGATCAGGGCGGCGCGCCGCACCCCGGGATGTCTCGACTTCGCAATCGGTGCGGACTCGACGGATTCGGGGCGGATCAACATCTTCGAACGGTGGGACTCGCAGTCAGCGGTCGAGGCGTTCCGGGGCGACGGGGTCGGCGACGACCAGGCGCAGACGATCCTCTCGGCATCGGTCGCCGAGTACGACGTCGCCGACATCCGGATCCTGTCGGGCACCTCGGACTGACGAACGGGGCAGCCGATCGGTCACATCGTCGTCGTAGGCTGTGTGCGCGTCGCAACGAGGGGAGGGCCATGACCGGCACGACCGGTATTCAGCAGACTGTCACCGAGGTGCTCGATGAGCTCCGCACTCTCGACGACCCGAGGATTCGGGCAGTCAACGAGAAGCACGGCGACGACCATGGGGTCAACCTCACGGCGCTCAGGGCCATTGCGAAACGTCTTCGGACGCAGAGCGATCTCGCTGGGGCGCTGTGGGCGACGGGGGACACCGCGGCGCGCCTGCTGGCACTACTGATCTGCAAGCCCAAGGCGTTCGACGCCATGGAACTCGACACGATGATCCGCGAGGCCGACCGACCGAAGGTCCACGATTGGTTCGTCAACTATGTCGTCAAGAAGGGTGCGCACGCCGAGGACCTGCGTGCGGCGTGGATGGCTGACCCCGATCCCGTTGTCGCGGCGGCAGGCTGGGCCCTGACCATCGATCGGGTGACCAAAGCACCCGACGATCTCGACCTCGCCGGCCTGCTCGACACCATCGAGTCAGACATGGGGACCGCTCCGCCACGGCTGCAGTGGGCGATGAACACGTGTCTGGCGACCATCGGCATCGAGAGTCCCGACCTCCGTTCCCGGGCAATCGACATCGGTGAGCGGTTGCGCGTTCTGGAGGACTACCCGACCTCGCCGGGCTGTACGTCGCCGTATGCGCCGACATGGATCGCCGAGATGGTGCGGCGCCGGCAGGCTTGACCCGCCTGTCCGATGGCCACCCGACGGGTCCGGCGCTGCGCGTACGGAACTCGGCCGGTCGAACTCGCGTCCCGGTTGCGCGCTCGCGACAGCCCGGCAGAATCCTCACCTGTGACCGTCGGCGCCCGATACGCCCGGATGCGAGTCCCGAGCGGTCATGTCGCGATGTTCGACCGCGACAGCGATGTCATCGATCAGTTGTCGGATCATGGTGCCGTAGTGCCCTTGCGGAAGGTCGTCTGCGGCCCGGCGTGCTGCGTCGATATGCCGGCGGGCGGAGTCGAACGATCCCAGCCGCCGATGATCATCGGCGAGGTTGAGGTGCAGAGACGGATAGAAGCCTGTCACGGAGAGTTCGGGGTGGTGCGTCTGTAGTCGCCGATCGGTCAGAGCGTCGGCGGCGTCGAGCGCACGGACATCCCATGCGAGCGACTCGGCGGGGTCGCTGTACAGGTCGGCCAGGTGATGCGCGAGCGTGCAGCGATGGAGCACATCGCCCTGGACGCCGGGTGTCGCCCACAATGCCAGGAGTCTGTCCCGAGCCAGGTCGGTCTCGCCGCTGCGTCCGAGGGCCACCGCCTCGGTCAGTTCGCGCATCGTGTGGTCCGTATCGGCGTCGGTCATGTCACCGGCTCCCGTCGTGGTGGTCGGTCGATATGGGCGGGCGGGCGGGCGGCCGGCATGACGAAGGTTGTGAGGTCGCCGCCGTCGGCGGAACGAATCGTCATCGGGAGGTCGGCAGCGCGCACGTCGAGCAACAGCTCGGCCCCGATCGACACACTGATCGCGGGGTAGAGCGTCGCGACCTCGAACCACAGCGCGACCTGGGGACCGCATGCGTCGGCAGGCACGACGCCGACCGCTGTCGACGAGGCGTCGCTCAGCGCCAACGCCGTCGAGGTGAAGTCCAGGTGCACTCGTTCGGTGACACAGTGCTCCAACGACTGCAGCACAGCGGATTTCGCGACACTTGCGCGCATGATCACCGGTGGCAGTGCATCCACCATCGCATCATGGGAAGGAAACGGTCCGTCGAGCAGGCGGCACCACAGGTCGTCCCGACCGTCGAGTGCGAACCGGACCGTGGTGGTCCCGGCCTCGACACCGATGACGCCGCCTCGGGCCAGGTCGGACAGACCACCACGTAGATCACCGGCGCACAGCGTCCCCGACCACCGGGTGTCACTCGGTTCGAGGGTCGGTAGCGATCGTGACGACAGTCGGTAACGATCGGTCGATGTGAGGGTCAGCGTTCCATCCTCGAGGCGGAACTCGACGCCGTCGAGGACGGGGTGTGCGGCATCGCGAGCGGTGGCGGTGAGCACCTGCCCGATCGCGGCTGCCAGGATCGGACCACGCACGGACGTGAGCGCGGTCGTCGAGTCCGCCGCGATCGACAGCTTGATGGCCGTGGCCTCGCGTCGGGTCCGGTCGGCCTCGGTCGCGACATGTCGCACGTGGTCGTCGATGAGGTTTCCTGCGGTACTCGGTTCGGCATCGAGGACCACGCGGATGTCGGCGAGCGACATACCGATCTCGCGGAGTCGCCGGAGCGTGATCGCATGCGGCTCCTGCGACGCGCTGTACAGGCGGTACCCGGTCGACGCGTCCACGCTGGCCGGGTCGAGCAAACCCGAGTCGGCGTAGAACCGCAGCGCGGAGGCGGTGAGTCCGGTGCGTTGCGCGAAGGCGCCGATCGGGACGAGCTGATCGGGTTCGGTGTCGGGAGGAGGCACATCGGAGATCATCCGGCTTCGACCTACCTGAAGGTCAAGTACCGCACATCGCCGGCGCCTCGATCAGATGAGACCCAGCGCGAGCATGGCGTCGGCGACCTGGGTGAACGCGGCGATATTGGCCCCGGTCGCATAGTTGCCCGGTGCGCCGTACTCCTCGGCCGTGTGTAGGCAGTGATCGTGGATCGCCGTCATGATCTCGGAGAGCCGCTCCTCGGTGTGAGCGAACGTCCACGAGTCGCGGGATGCGTTCTGCTGCATCTCGAGTGCGCTCGTCGCCACCCCGCCCGCGTTAGCGGCCTTGCCCGGCGCGAAGCTGACGCCCGCGTCGTTGAAGATGCGTACACCCTCCGGCGTGGTGGGCATGTTCGCGCCCTCGGCAACGATGCGGCAGCCGTTCTTGACCAGCTCGGTTGCGTCGACCCCATTGAGCTCGTTCTGCGTCGCGCAGGGGATCGCGATGTCGGTGGGCACGCTCCACAGCGATCCCGAGCCGACGAATCGCGCGGACTCGCGGCGGGCCTGGGCGTAGTCGGCGATGCGCCCGCGTCGGCCGTTCTTGATCTCCTTCAGGAGATCGAGGTCGATGCCGGCCTCGTCCACGACGTAGCCACCGGAGTCGGAACAGGCCACGACGCGGCCGCCGAGCTGCTGCACCTTCTCGATGGCGTAGATCGCGACGTTGCCCGAGCCCGAGACGACAACGGTCTTGCCGTCGAGGTCGTCGCCGGCGGCAGCCAGCATGTCGCGGACGAAGAACACGACGCCGTAACCGGTTGCCTCCGTGCGGACCTGCGAGCCACCCCAAGAGAGTCCCTTGCCGGTGAGCACGCCGGATTCGTAGCGATTTGTGATGCGCTTGTACTGGCCGAAGAGGTAACCGATCTCACGACCACCGACGCCGATGTCGCCAGCGGGTACGTCGGTGTACTCGCCGATGTGGCGGTAGAGCTCGGTCATGAAGGACTGGCAGAAGCGCATGACCTCGCCGTCGGAGCGACCCTTCGGGTCGAAGTCGGCGCCGCCCTTGCCGCCGCCGATCGGGAGACCCGTCAGCGCGTTCTTGAAGATCTGCTCGAACCCGAGGAACTTGACGACGCCCAGATAGACGCTCGGGTGAAAGCGCAAGCCTCCTTTGTACGGTCCCAGAGCGGAGTTGAACTCGACCCGGAAGCCTCGGTTGATCTGGACCTGGCCCTGATCGTCGACCCACGGCACCCGGAAGATGATCTGGCGTTCCGGTTCCGTCAGCCTCTTGATGATCCCGGCGTCGGCGTAATGGGGGTGCTTCGCCAGAACCGGACCCAGACTGTCGAAGACCTCCCGGACGGCCTGGTGGAACTCGGCCTCCCCCGGGTTGCGTGCGACAACCTGCGCGTACAGATCGCTGATCTTCTCGTCGAGCACGGCCACGATGGCGACCACTTCCTTTTCCGATACGTGTGGGACGGCGACGTGCCCGGATGAGCACGCCGCCACCCGCACCCTATCGAGTGACAGGAATTCGACCGCAGACCGGTCCGACGGACGAGGATCGGCGGGTGTCCGCGATGGGGCCGTCAGAGTCCACCTGCCGCTGAGGCGAGGTGGCGGGTCGCATACCCCGACACGCGGTCATCACGATGTCGCGAGGAGGGGTCTCTGCACGTCGAGCGTCGGATGCCGGGTCACGATCTCACGCCGGGACACCTGATCTGCCCCAGTGGTGAGCGTCAGAATCCAGGGCACGGATTCAGCAACGTCCGAGGTCCACGGATCCGGTTCGAGGTAGGCCAGGATGTCGCGCGACAGGCTCTCCAGTCTCGCAACGGTCAGCCGACCGGACGGGTCCGCGAACCCGACGCACACGTCTCGGCCCTCCGGTACGCCGAACACATCGACGTCGTTCTCACGGTGCCATTGCCTACGCAGGAGCAACGAGTCGGATTCCTCGACGACGATCGAGCACTTGGCTGGATGCGACAAGGCGTCCGAACCTCGCGTCGATGCGCGATTCACGAATTCTCTCAATCGACTGGGCGAACCGCATACGCGTATACGGCACTCCATCACAACCGCTTTCACGGCCACTCTTCCTTTCTCAACTGCCGGTCATCCGGACCGGTGCCATGGACTCTAGCCGAGAAAAAAATAAAAGCCAGTCCGCCGAATTGCGTGAAGCCGTGCGGGCGAAATCTGCTGTGCAGCAGCATGTGAAGCTCTTCATCATGCGCATGAGACTTTTATCGAGAAAGGAGCAAATCGTGATGTTTGCGATTGTGTAGTAAAAAGTGGTTTATAGCGCGGATTTTCGCTACAAAACCCCGGTGGGGCCGATCGCAGGTCAGCGCGCGACCTTCAGCGCCCGGGCGATGGTGGGCCAGGCGCGGTGCAGATCTTGGTTCCAATAGCCCCAGGAGTGCAGACCGGATCGGAAGTCGTAGGTGATGTCGACTCCTGCGCGGTCCGCGCGACGCTTGAAACTCTCGGTGCACTGAGCGACGATGCCTTCGAGGACGCCGCCGACAGGTGATGC
Organism: Gordonia sp. NPDC058843; assembly: GCF_042743165.1. Taxonomy (NCBI): domain Bacteria; kingdom Bacillati; phylum Actinomycetota; class Actinomycetes; order Mycobacteriales; family Gordoniaceae; genus Gordonia; species Gordonia sp. NPDC058843. Next base: position 127,619 of record NZ_JBHYNC010000004.1, on the reverse strand, counting down.
GAGCCCGGCGAGCCCGAGTGCGGGGTCGGGTAGGCCGTTGCCGACTGCGACGTACACGGGCTTACCGCGCAGCGCGGACACATGATCGGCAGGGTTGTGCGCGTCCCAGCTGTCGTGATCGAGCGGCCCCCACATGTTCTCCGGGTTGCCGCCACGGGTGGTGACCGACGTGGCGGTCGCCTGGCGGAACTCCGGTGATCCCTGATCGAGACATCCGCTGAAGGCGACGACGCCCCGATAGAGATCGGGATTGCGTACCGCGATCGACATCGCGCCGAGTGCTCCCATCGACAACCCGCCGATCACATTCCGTCCGTTGCCTCGAAAGCGTTTGTCGATCAGCGGAGGGAGCTCCACGGTCAGAAAGGTCTCCCACATGTTTCGTCCCAGCACGGGGTCGAGCCGACGCCAGTCGGTGTAGTACGAACCCGTACCTCCGATGGGCAGAACGACATTGACCTTCTTGTCGGCGACGAAGCGTGCGATGTCGGTTTGGAACGTCCACCCGCTCTGGGTGTAGTTGGTGTAGACCCCGCCGTCGATGCCGTCGAGCAGGTACACGGTCGGTCGCGGGCCGGTCCGTTCGCGGGGAACGAGCACGCTCACTCGTACCGGCCGCTTCATCGCCGCTGAATAAACGGTCATCGTCGCGCGCGTGGGCGTCTCCGAGGACACCGCGAGGATGCGTGAGGTCTTGCTGAGACCTGGTGGAGCTGCTGCGGCCGGTTGCCCTGCCGAGACGCTCGCGACGACCGCGATCAGGAAAGCACAACTGAGCCCTGCGGCTCGCTGCCAGCGTGACACTCTTCGTTCCCCCTCGGACACTGCCGACCATGTTCCCGACGACCCACCCCCAGGTCGACGGTCGGCCTTCGCCGCATGTCGGTCGATCACGGATCCGAAATCGGACCGCCGACATATTAGAACAGGTTCGTGACCGTTGTGTGACCACAGTGCGGGTGACGGTCCACCGCAGGCGACCGGTAGGGCGTGCGGTCGGTGTTTCGGTCCACGAGACCCGGGTACCCGAAAAATCCCGGGCTGTGGACAGTCGGGATTCAACGACAGAGGAAGGTAGGTGCTCTGTGAGCACATATGTCACCGCGAATCCGACCACCGGTGTGACCGATCGGGAATTCCCCGGACTGAAGGACGACGAGGTGGCCGGCGTTGCCGAACGGTCACTTGCGGCGTACCAGAACTGGCGTGCGACCGATGCGTCCGAACGAGCCGCGATACTCTCGCGGACCGCCGAGGAGTACGAGAGGCGCGCCGACGAACTCGCGGCCGTCATCACGACCGAGATGGGCAAACCCGCCAAGGAAGCGGCTGGAGAGGTTCAGCTCGCAGCCGACATCTATCGCTGGTACGCCGAACACGGACCTGACCTCCTCACGACCGAAGCCCTCGATCCGCAGGGTGCGAAGGCCTCGATCGTGCAGGTGGCGCCCATCGGGCCGCTCGTCGGCGTCATGCCGTGGAACTACCCGTACTACCAGGTCGCTCGATTCGTCGCGCCGAACCTGTTGGCGGGCAACACCGTGATCCTCAAGCACGCGTCGATCTGCGCGGCGTCCTCGGCTCTGATGGCCGACATCCTGCACGATGCCGGGGTGCCCGAAGATGCGTACATCAACGTGTATGCCAGCAGTGACCAGATCGCAGACATGCTCGCCCACAATGCGGTACGCGGAGTGTCCCTCACCGGTAGCGAGAAGGCTGGTGCGGCCGTGGCGAAGGTGGCGGCGGAGAACCTGAAGAAATCCGTGCTCGAGCTCGGGGGCTCGGACCCGTTCATCTTGCTCGATTCCGCCGACATGGAACGCACGACGAAGATCGCGGCTCGAGCGCGCTTGTCGAACGCCGGCCAGGCGTGCAATTCGCCCAAGAGGTTCATCGTGCTCGACGAGTTGTACGACGGTTTCGTCGATGGGGTGGTGAAGCAGTTCGAGTCGACCGCAGTCGGCGATCCGGCGGACGAATCCACTCAGATGGGACCGCTGTCGTCCCTGTCGGCACGCGACACCGTGGCCGAGCAGGTCGAGACCGCGGCCAAGCAGGGAGCCACAGTGCGGACGGGTGGGAAGCCGATGCAGCGAGACGGAGCCTTCTTCGAGCCGACCGTGCTCACGGACATCACCCCGGACATGGATGCGTACTCCGAGGAGATCTTCGGCCCCGTAGCCATGATCTACAAGGTGGCCTCGGCCGAGGACGCCGTAGCCCTTGCGAACGACGTCGAATTCGGCTTGAGCGGGTCCGTGTGGAGCGGCGACATCGGCAAGGCCGAGCAGGTGGCCGACCGGCTGGACGTCGGGATGGCCTATGTCAACGAGCACGGCACCACGCTCCCCGGACTTCCGTTCGGCGGAGTCAAGAGGTCCGGTTACGGACGTGAACTCGGTCGCTGGGGTATGGGAGAGTTCGTCAACACGAAGCTGCGCCGAACAGCCTCCGACCAGTAGACCCGCGCCCCAGAAGACGGTCCGGACGCACAGGACGGCAGGGCGGGCCGGCGCGGTGAGCGCCGGCCCGTGCCGGGCTGTCGGGTCCGGCTCGGGTCAGCCACAGGTCTCACGCGCACGGGCGACCGCGACGGCCGCGCCATGGTGCCACGGCACCCCGTGGCCGGGCAGGAGTGACTTCGCCTGCGTCGCTGCCAGTGCGTCGAGCGACGCGCGATTGCGTTCGAGGTCTGCGGTCGCGGACCCGGCGATCATGCGGGGCCCGGTCGCCGCGGTGTACGGATCGAGAGTCACCAGGGCGTCACCGGCGATCACTGCGTCGCGGAGCGGGAAGTGCAGCGACACATGACCGTAGGTGTGTCCCGGCGTCGGCACCACTTGCGCGCCGCCGGGGAGTATTGCGTCGTCGTCGAAGGTCGTCACGTCGGTGCGGTCGACGCCGCGCACGGTGAACGCGCCCGCGACCGCCATCCGTCCCAGAAGGCGAAGTGAGCGCGGATGACGAAGGGGAACACCGAATCTGGTGGCATTCTGGTGGGCGTAGCGATAGGGATGTGACGCCAGCCATGCATCGTCACGATGAACGTGCACCGGGATCCGCCACTCGCGGGACAGGCGTCGCGCGGTGCCGACATGGTCGAAATGGCCATGGGTGATGATCAGATCGGAGACGGCGTCGGTGTCCCGGCCGAGTTCGTGAATCGCGGAGACCAGCGGTTCGTACGAACGGGGGAGCCCGCAGTCGATGAGGACCAGTCGGTCTCGGTCCTCGACGACATACTGATTCGTGTGCGCGTATTCGAGCCAGTGGATGCCGGGGACGACGTCGCGGTGGAAGGTCATGCATCGCCGGATACCCGGCGGTGACAGGCGCTAACCGCGGCGTGACCCTCGAAGTTTGGACAAGACCGGGGGTTTCTGTAATCACCCCGGCCTCTGGCTCGACATGCGGGTTACAGCACCGCGCGAGCGTGACTGCGACAGTATCAGGTCCATACCGCAGAAAGCGAATCGCGGGCATCGGCACCGGACTCAGGCCGAGGAAAAGACGAACCAGCACAAGTCGTTCCGCGCACGCTGGTCGTCGAGCACCAGAGTGCGGAGCCGGTCCGGGAGTTGTGCACGCTGCCAGGAGGATTCGCGTTCGCCCGCATCGTCGCTGCCGTGTTCGGCGCGCACCGCCTTGATCGCGTACGCCGCGGCACCCAGATCGTGGGACGCGACGTGCGCGGTCACTGCAGCCTGCCCGGCGGCGTACGCGGCGAATCGCGGTGCGCCACGCAGGTCGCGAGCGGCGCCCATGGCATGCCCACCGGCCGCGCGCGACTCCATCATCGCCAGCTCGCCCCGGGTCCACGCGCGGACCGCGGCGATGGCCTGGCGGGGTCGCGGGTCATCGGGACATGCCGACTCGAACAAGGGGAGAACATGATCGGCGCACGTCGCGGCCCATAGCGCCAGCAGGTGGTGATCGGCGTCGGTGAGGGTTCCGCCGCGACGGATGGTGACCAAGCGGGGATCGAACACCTTGGGGAGAATCATCTCGACTGTACTGTCTGCGCCGGGTCAGCCTGGGCGCCGGGCGATGTGCACCTCGACGTCCTCGGGTGAGAGCACCACGGTGGGTTCGGCAACGACCCCCACACGCACGGGTGCATGATCGATGCCGGTCACTGCGAGCGGAGCGCCGGCGGGTTGGAGATGATCGTTGCCCCACTGCATCAGCGACATCACCACGGGAAACAGGTCGCGGCCCATGTCGGTGAGTTGGTACTCGAACCGTTCGCGCTGCCCGGACTCGCGGTAGGGCACCTTGGTGAAGATCCCGGCTTCGGTGAGCTCTCTCAGGCGGGCCGATGTGACCGCGTCGGTGATCCCGACCCGTCGGCTGAACTGATCGAACCTGGTGGCGCCGTAGAAGGCCTCCCGCAAGATGAGGATCGCCGACCGGGTCCCCACCAGGTCGATCGCCTTGGCGATCGAGCAACCGCTCGCTTCCCAGCTGTCGCGCTCGGCCAGCGGTCCCTTCAGGTGCATCATGACTCCACCCTACCCTGACTTGACAGAAGCATAGTCAGAGCGTAGACCTGACTTTGGTTGACAAGAGTCAGCTGGGTAGTCGGGTCGGGTGGAATTCCGATCCGCGCACTGATGGAGGATCAGTCATGAGATCTGCGGTCATCGTCGACGCTGTTCGCACACCCATCGGCAAGGGCAAACCCACCGGCGCCCTGCATGACGTCCATCCCGTCGACCTCCTCGCGCACAGCTTGCGGGCGATCGTGGATCGCTCGGGAGTCGATCCCGTGCTCGTCGACGACGTCATCACCGGGGTCGTCAGTCAGGTGGGCGAGCAGAGCTTCAACCTCGCGCGTCGCGCCCTCCTGGCCGCGGGCTACCCCGAATCGGTGCCCGGCGTGACTGTCGATCGCCAGTGCGGCAGCGGCCAGCAGGCCATTGCATTCGCCGCTCAGGGCATCATCGCGGGAACCTACGACGTCGCGGTCGCCGCGGGAGTCGAATCGATGTCTCGGATTCCGATGGGCTCAGCCGCCGCCGGCACCGGCGATCTCAACGGGCGGTCGTTCGACGAGCGCTACCCGGAGGGACTCGTGGGCCAGGGGATCTCGGCCGAACTGATCGCTGCCCGCTGGGACATCTCGCGGCGTGAGATCGACGAATTCTCCTTGCGGTCACACGATGTGGCCGCCACTGCGACCAAGAACGGACTCTTCGACGCCGAACTCGTAGCCATCGCGGGTCTTACCTCGGATGAGGGGATTCGTCTCGGAGGCAGTATCGACGATCTGGCCCGACTGCGGCCTGCCTACCACGACGAGGCGATCGCTCGCCGGTTCCCGGAGATCGACTGGAAGATCACGGCGGCGAGTGCGAGTCAGATCAGCGACGGGTCATCGGCGGTGCTGCTCATGAGTGAAGAGAAGGCCGCCGAACTCGGCCTGCGCCCGCGCGCCCGTGTGCACACCATCGCGGTTGCCGGTGACGATCCGCTGTTGATGCTGACCGGGATCCTTCCGGCGACTCGAAAGGCGCTGTCGCGCAGCGGACTGCGGGTCGAGGACATCGACCTGTTCGAGGTCAATGAGGCTTTCGCGCCGGTCGTGCTGGCGTGGTCGCGGGAGTTCGATGTGGACGTGGACAAGATCAACGTCAACGGCGGTGCGATCGCGCTCGGCCACCCGCTGGGTGCCAGCGGTACCCGTCTCGCGACCACCGGACTCAATGCCCTCGAGCAGCGCGGCGGTCGCTATCTCTTGCAGACGATGTGTGAGGCAGGAGGACTCGCCAACGCCACGATCTACGAACGACTCGCCTCCTAGGTCGCGATGTCCGGACCCCACCGTGGTTGAGGGCGGCCGCTGATCGAGGGTTGCCCCTGTCGTTTAGGTGTTGCGACGGTGGGGTACCGGAGTGCACCGACGAGGCGTCGCTCCAATGCGTCGACGCCCGCAGGGCAGGACGGGTAGCGGACGAGCCCGCCCGGCCGAGGATGGGACGCCGATGATGGGTGAGAGTACGCAGTCGCCGCCGGACGGTGGGCACGACGACGCTGCCGGCGTCGACGACGCAATCGAGGTACGGGACAGCGAGGACAGCAGCGGTGCGGGCCAGCGGGCCCCGCTCATCGAACCTCCCCGGTTGCGCGTGGAAGAGGACCGGGCTGCCACCAGGCTCGAGCTGTTCTTCGATCTCGCCTATGTCCTCGTCATCCACCAATTGGCGCTGGCGCTCACCGACAGCATGGGCTGGCGGGGCGTGGGTGTGTTCGCCGGGTTGTTCGTGGTCACGTGGTGGTCGTGGGTGACCACGACGCTGTACGCCAACCGTTTCGACACCAATGATGTGATCTACCGGGTCCTGAAACTGGCTGCAACGTTCGCGGTCGCGCTGATGGCCGCGGGTGCCGCGACCGCGGTCGGCGGCGACGGTACCGTGGCGTTCGGGGTGGGTTACATCACGACCCGGGTCATCCTGGCGGCGTTGTATTTCCGGGCTTGGCGACACATCGTCGAGGTGCGCGTCACGGTCGACATCTATCTCGCGGCCACCATCGTGAGTGCGCTGATCTGGACGGTCTCGCTGTTCATGCCGTCACCGGTCACCTACATCCTGTGGGCGGTGGGCATTCTCGTAGAGGCGGTGGCGCCCTTCGCCGCGACGCGCTGGGGCCCGGACGTGCCGCTACACCTCGAACACCTTCCCGAACGCTTCGGGTTGTTCGTCATCCTCGTTCTCGGCGAATCGATCTCGGCCATCGTGCTCGGCATGAAGGACAGCCACTGGGCATGGTCGTCGACCGCGGTGGCAGCCCTGGGGTTCACGATCGCCGCCTCCGTCTGGTGGATGTACTTCGACATTGGCGGGGCCGAGGCCAAGGTCGAGATCCAAGAGGACGACAGTGCCGTGGGCAGCGGACGGGCCGACGGGTACATCTACGGTCACCTGCCGCTCACCCTGGGTGCAGCTCTCCTGGGGGTGGGTATCGAACAGTATGTGCTCCACCCGATTGGTGAGTTGGAGTCTGCCGGGCGATGGATCCTGTGCGGCGGTATCGCGCTCTTCACCGTGGGGGTCTGCTCGATTCTCGGGTGGAGCTCGGGCAACTGGAAGACCGTGGCGCCCTGGCCCGCGTTGGTCATCCCGGTGGTGCTCGTCGTGGGCGCCGTCGACAACGCTCTTCCGTATGCGTCGGCGGTTGTCCTCGCCGTCGGTGCCGTCATCGCCGTGGCGACCGGGGTCGTCCGGCGGCGGCGGAGCCCTGTCGAGACGACCGAGACCTGACCCCCGGTCGACCTCGGGACGGCGCCTCGGCCCCGGGCCGACCGGGCTCAACATCAGTGACGCGGTGCCGCGTCGATGTGGTCTGTGTCGGTGCGCCGGTGATCGTCTGTGGTGGAGTCGCTCTCGCCGTGAAGGACCTCGACGATGCCGAGGTCGGCAAGGCGGGCCTGCTCCTCGACCGACAGTGTCTGGATGCTGCCGATCCGGCGTGCCACCTCGGGGCGAGCGCGACGTAGGTAGACGTACCATCCGACCGCTACCGCGAGGAAGCCGCCGAACACGAGAGGCAAGACGTTGAACGGCCACTCGGGTTGTGGATAGACGTTGTTGACGATGACGTAGCCCAGGCCGAGCGCGGCCAGAGCCGAGATCGTTGCACTCACCGGCGTCAGCGCCTTGATCCGGTACAGCCAGACGGGGGTGGCGATCACCACCAGCAGGTAGCTGATGAGGAACCCCCAGTTGGCCACGTACGCGCCGTACACGTCGAACACCAGTCGGCCGGCCGAGCTAAAGGTCGCGACGACCGAGAAGACGAGGGCCGCCGCGCCCACGACGAGGATGCCGACCCACGGCGTCCCATGACGGGGGTGCACACGGGCGAGAGCTCGTGGCAGCGCGCCCTCGTGGGCGAACGTGAAAAGTGTGCGTGCGGCCGATGTGGTGACAGCGGTGACGAAGACGATGAACGCGATCGCGACCGCCGCGCTGACGAGGGTGTTGATCCACGAGACGCCGGTCTCGTCGGCGAGCTGGGGCAGAACAGCCTTGTCGGTGTCGATGCCGTCGAAGTGCAGGACCTGCGGATAGGTTGCGAGCAGGTACAGTACGCCGATGATGAGCACCACCCGGAGCAGCGCCCGCGCGATCGTGCGATGGGCCTCACGTGCTTCGGCGCCGAGCGACGCGACGCTCTCGAACCCGGCGTACGAGCCGACGGCCGTCACCGCCGCCACGAACGTCGCGCTGTTTCCCAGATTGGACAGGCTCCACTGCTCGCTGTCGATGCGGAACCCGTATTCCAGATACGACGAGACGATGATCACCGCGATCGCGATCAGGGCCAAGACTTCGAATGCGAGTTCGTATCTCGCCGCCAGCGTCGCGCCGCGCAGCGGAAGGTAGATACCGATACCGACGACAATCACGACGAGCAGCAACTTGAACCATGTCGCCTCGCTACCGAATCCGATCTCGAACAGGAACGAGTCGACGTAGAGCACTCCGCCGAGCGCCCCGGTGGTGGCGAATCCGATGTATCCCAGCAGCAGACTCGTGCCGGCGACGAATGCGAAGCCCGGGCCGAGCCCGTTGCCGGTGTAGGTGCCGAGTGATCCGCTGGACACCGTCCGGCGCGCCTGGAACCCGATGGTGAGGGCGATGAGGAGGACGATCACGAGGCCGATCACGGCCGCCCACGCCGCGCCCTTCCCGGCGGCGGTGAAGAGCGCGAAGGGAACGACGGCGATCGCCACGCTGGGCGCTGCGGCCGCCAGGCCCTGGGCGAACACGCCCCAACCGCTCAACTCGTTTTTTCGCAGGCCGGTGGCGTCGGCTGAGGTGAGCGTGCGCCCACGAAGCGAGACCGACGGTGGCGGCGCCCCAGCTCCTGCTGCTGTGGCAGTCGCGGTGGTGTCGGTCGTCGGTGGGGTCTCTGCCGATGCAGTCATGACTCCCTGTCCTTCTGGTAGTCCGACCCCGGGTGAGAAACGTTGACGCGCTTCGTCTCCAGGAGGTCGTTCGTGAGGTGTTCCGGTCGACAAGGAGTATGCGCGCGCGTCGACGTCGTGAGATGCGTTGCGCTCGAGTAGGTTCTATGTGTCCGATTTGGGACCGCAGGATCAGAGTGCGGTCGCTGGTGTGGGTGCTCCCGCGCGCAGATGCTCACGCAGAGTGTGGGTCTCGTACTCATATCGGAACAGTCCGCGACGGCGCAGGATGGGTACGAGCTCGTCGACGATCACGTCCAGGCCATCGACGAGGACATCCGGTTGGAGATTGAAGCCGTCGATCGCACCGGAGTGGAACCAGTCCTCGATGTGATCGGCCAGCTGCTCCGGAGTCCCGACGAAACCGGCATGTCCGGAACCGGTGTAGCGCGTCTGTTTGAGGTAGTCCCGAACCGTCGGGTTGGTCTTTCTGATCTGGGCGACGATCGATTCGCGGAAACCCACACTGCCGGCGAAGGTCTGGAGGTCTGCCGGTGCGGCCAGCACGTCTTCGGGGAACGGCTCGTCGAGTTCGAGCTTGGTGGCGTCATAACCGATGGCCTGCGACAGCCATCCGAGGGAGTACGACGCCGGGCCGCGGTCGTGCAGGTCGTCGCTCCGCCGACGGGCCTCTTCCTCCGTACTGCCCAGGGACAACAGTAATCCCGGGAGGATCTTGACGTCGTCGGGGGAGCGGCCGGCGGCGCGGGCGAGACCCTTGACCAGGCGATAGTGTTCGATGGCCTTGTCCCGTGTCAGTTCGGCGGCGAACACACCTTCGGCAACCCGCCCCGCCAGTGCGCGCCCCTTGGCCGAACCGCCCGCCTGGAAGAGCACCGGATGGCCCTGCCGGGAGGGTGGTACCCGCAGCCGCGTATCCACGGAGAAGAAGTCACCCCGATGGTGTACCTCCTGTCCGGTGGCGGCCGAATCCCACAGTGCGCGAACGAGGTCGACGAACTCGGCGGCACGTTCGTACCGGTCGTCGCGGAGTGGGACATCGGGCAGGCCGAAGTTGCGGGCGGGTGCCGTACCCCGGCTCGTGACGATGTTCCAGGCGGCGCGGCCACCCGAGGCGAGGTCGAGCGACAGCAGTCGTTCGGCGAGTTCGACGGGATCGTTGAACGTCGTCGAGGCCGTCGACACCAGGCCGACGTTCTCGGTGACACCGGCGACGTGGCCCCAGTTCACCGTCGGTTCGAGGTGCGCGGGGTTGGCGTCGTGGGCGGGATCGCCGAGGGCCGGGACGTCGGCCAGGAAGAGGGCGTCGAGGGTGCCCCGCTCGGCGGCCGCCCCGATCCGTCGCCAGTATGCGGGGTCCACGAAAGACCGAGCATCGAGTTCCGGCGACTGCCACGCCGCGGGTAGATAGCCGAGGACCAGCACGTTGATCCCGAGGATGACGTGTCCGTCGCGACGCTCGGTCATGGGTACTCCTGAGGATTGTGTCGGTGTGCCGGGGTCGGGCCGGGTACGTCGGTGATCACTACAGCCATGGATGGGGCTGGGGTACGGCGAATGCCGGGCGGCCGCGGTCGCGTGCGGGTGTCGGTAGGGAGAGGGCCGTGCGCAGGGGCCGAGACCGGTCCGTGGGACGAGCTCCGTCTGCCAGCCACCGACGCGCGGTGGCCAGCACCTCGGCGAGATCGGAGTCCGCCTGCGATCGGAGTACGACGCCGGTCGCGTCGCCGGGGATCGCCTCGCCGGGATTCACGACGGGGACCGGACTGGCGCCGCCGATCACGAGGTCGACCGCGCCGTCGGTTTCGACCGCGCCGTCCGTTTCGGGCGCGTCGTGCGCACCGGCCGCGTACCACGCGATGACGGACGGACCGTGCAGCGGTTCCGGGACCGTCAGCGGGCCGGCGATCCGGTAGATACCCTCGACGTCGACGTGATGGATCTCGTCGGAGCGCACGAATATCCCCGAGTCGCGGTCGCCCACGACCGACTCCAGCGGCCAGCTTCGTTCCAACGCCCGCACCGCTCGGGCTGCAGCGACGGCTCGACCCGTCGGGGACGTGTCCACTGACACCTCGGCGGCCTCCGCCCACGGGTCCTCGGAAGGGCTTGCATGATCCAGGGATCCGAACACCACCCCGCTTCGGCCCGTCGACAAGTGGCCGAGGGATGCGACGCGGCGCGCGAGGTTGTACGGATGATCGCGACGAGGCGGCGCGGGAACGAGGACGCGCGCAGCGACGGTACGCGCCAGAAGGACAGCCGCGGCGGCGCTTCCGTCGACGGTCGCAGCAGCGGGACCGGCACGTCCGTCGAGCAGGTCGATCCCGAGGATCGAGAACGCCAGCGGGAGGTCGTCCCAGTCGGCCCTCAGTTCCGGGTCATCGAGGAGCCGCAGAACCGCCGAGCCGGTCAGTCCGAGCGCGAGGAAGGGGTCGGCCATCGTCAGTTGCCCTGTCCGCCGCGACCGGCGGCGAAGAGGTTGGGCACCGGATCGGTGCCGTTCACCAACCAGTCCCCGAGGATGCGTGCCTTGTAGACGCGCGGGTTGTGTGATGCGAGGGTTCGCGCGTTGCGCCAATGCCGATCGAGCAGCGTGGTTGTCGACACCCCCGACGCCCCGAGTGCGTCGAACACGGTGGTCGTGGCGTCGAGCGCGGCGTCGATGATCACCAGCTGGGCCTGGTCGGTGGCCACCTGGGAGGTCCGGACACGCAGTGCGCGCTCGTCGGCATCTCCGGCAGCGTGCGCGAGGGCGAGGCGGTCCAACTCGCGAGCGGTCTGCCGCAGGGCCGCTTCCGCGGCGAATCCGTGGGCCGACACACTCCCGATGACCTGCAGCAGCTGGGGATCCGACGCCGGCACCGGGTCGAGTCCCTGGGGATAGTTGCGTCCGCGTGCGCGCAAGGCGGTCACGCCGTCGCGCAAGGCGGCACGAATGATCCCGGTCAGGACCGCGAGTATCGCGACCTGGTAGAAGTGCCCCTGGTACACGAATCGCTCGGCAACCGGGAACACGTCTCCGTCGTCGGCGGGCACGTCGATGTAGTTCGCGCTGCCGCTCGCGGTGGTCTGTTGCCCGAATCCGGTCCAGTCGTCGACGAGTTCGACACCCGGGTGGTCACGACGGACGAGGGCGGTGAGCAGTGCGCCGTCGTCGGTGCGGCCGATGACGTCGAGCCAGTCGGCGAACAGGCTGCCGGTCGCGTAGAACTTCGCCCCGGTGACCCGGTAGTCGTCGCCGTCGGGGCGGATGGTCGTGGCCATCGCGGCGAGGGTGCCGTTGCCCGCCTCCGTCCATCCGCCGCCCACGAACTCGCCGGCCAGGAATCTGTCGAGCCACCGGTCGTTGGCGGCCGATTGCGGTGCGTTGAGCCGGTCCTCGACGAAAGCGAGGTGGTTACGCCAGACGTGGGCCACGTTGGCATCGGCCTCGGCGAGTGCAGCCAGGATCGCGAAGGTCTGTTCCAGCGATGCCCCCAGCCCGCCCTTCTCGACGGGGATCCGGATCCGCCCCAGACCTGCGGCCTTGAGCCACGACACCTGGTCGTGGGCGAATTCGCGGCGGCGTTCGCGGTCGACGTTTCCCGCGGCGATGCGTTCGAAGATCGGTGCGAAACGTTCGTCCAGTTCGGCGTCGGTGGCCGTGGCGGGCCGCAGATACACCGGCGCGGTCGGCGCCGCGGTGTCGGTCATGTGCTCACTGCTTTCTGTCGAGAATGTGTCGGGGGATCGGGTTTCCGGAGTGGGCGCGGGGATCAGAACGAGGTTCCGGAGAAGGGCAACCGGTCGGTGCCGAACAGCACATCGAGTCGACGGATCGCGTCGTCCCGGTGCACGGTGACCCGGCCGACCGCCGCAAGTTGGCGCCACCGGGTGCCGCCGAGGTAGGTAGCGCCGAGCGCGGACACGTCGACCGTGACATCCGGCCGTGCGTCGGTGCGCCGCACCGATTTCGAGGCGACCTCGTAGACGCCGGAGTTCGACGGCAGTTGCGGATCGACGACGGCGACGCTCACCGGGTCCTCTTCGGCATATGTCCGTGCACCGAGAGCCGCCTCGACGTCGATGAGCCGAAGCCAGGTCTCGTCGCGTTCCGGGCCGAGCGCGAGCGACCGGCGGTCGTCGACCGCCAGCACGATCGGGTCGTCGAGTGCGACAGCTGCGACGTCGATGACGTCCACGAGGTCGAGCGAGAGCAGGTGCCGCCACAGGCCGGCCCGGGCGGAGTCGTTCGCGGCGACGAAGTCGGTGACCGTGATCGTCCGTTCACTGCTCTCGAACCAGTGCTCGGAGTCCTCGGGACGGTAGATGGCGAAGCCGTCGTCCACGTCTCCGGTGCGGTGCACCACGACGTGGACGGAGGCCGGGTCACCGGCACGACGCAGACGCTGGAGTTCCCACCACGGCTCCGGGAGCGCGATGGAACCCGGCGACTCCACGAGCGCGGCGATGTCTCTCAATCGGCCGGTGGTCACCGCGTCGTCGACGAGGTCGACGCGGCCGCCCTCCGGATGCGTGGTCCGCAACCGGGCACCCCGCGCATCCACCCGAATCGAGCGGGCGCTGCTCGCCACCCCGTAGCCGAACCGCTCGTAGATGACGGCCTCCGACGCCCGCAGCGTCGCGACGATCTCCCCGCGCCGTGCGAGTTCGTCGAACTGCGCCGCGAGCAGCCGGCTCAGCACCCCGCGGCGCCGGTGTGTCGGCAGTACGCCAACGTGCGTCACGGCGGCGTGGGGTATCCGTGCGCCACCGGGAACGACGAGGTGACCGCTGTACGAGTCGGTTCCGCCGATGACCCGGCCGTCGTCGAGTGCTCCGATGTAGCGCCCGGGCTCGGTGATCGTGGTGGCGTCGAGTGTCAAGGGGGGCAACCCCACCATGGATCGGAAGAAGGCGCCGAGCGCCGACCTCACCTCCGCTGGCGTCGACAGGTTCCGGAACTCGAGGGTCACTCGCACGAGTATCGGCGTGCAAGCGACGGAAATCGATCGTTTGGCGCGCTGAGATTTCATTGTCTACAGCGGGAATCATTCTGTGCGGCAACTGAATCTGAGTCTTCGACGATGGCGACTATTCCTGCTGTCCGACATCGGATCATGCTGAACCGAAGAGATGCCGGATGACGTTCCGGGGCCGTAGGGTCGTGCCCCGACGTGGGCAGGCGATCACCTGCGCACCCCTACGAAGAACGGTCCCCACCCACATGCTCATCAAGCGGATTCGTCGTCGTGGCGCCATCGCGGCCGCCCTGACACTCACGGTCGCCGTCGTCGCGACCGCATGCGGCGGCGGAGGAGGCGATTCGATCGCCTCGAAGAATCCCTCCGACACCCTGGTGGTGGGGCTCTACACGGAACCGACGGCAATCGACCCGCAGCGCGAGTACTTCTGGGAGACCTTCCGTGCGTCACGCAACATCTACGAGCCGCTGGTGCAGGAGGTGCTGTCGAGCGACCAGGGCGTGACGGAGTTGGCCCCGGGCCTCGCGACGACGTGGCGACACAGTCCCGACGCCAGCACCTGGACATTCGATCTCCGCCGCGGAGTGAAGTTCCACGATGGAACGGACTTCGACGCCGCCGCACTCGACTTCAACGTCAAGAGGTTCTCCGACCCCGGCTTCGAGTTCTATGACGAGAAGAGCGCCGCGATGCTCAAGGCGCGCTTCAACGACCTCAAGGGCACCCGCATCGTCGACGATCACACGTACGAGTTCACCTTCAATCGGCCGTATCTGGGCTTTCCCCGTCTGCTCGCCCAGTCCATCGGGTCGCCGCTGATCTTCAGCCCCGCAGCACTGCGGCAGTACGGCAACGACGGCCTGTCCGAACATCCGACCGGCACAGGGCCGTATCGATTCGTCGAGCGCAAGATCAACGACCACATCACGCTCGATCGCTTCGACGGCTACTGGGGTGAGAGTCCCTCGCTCAAGCGCCTGGTGTTCCGGACCATCCCGAACAACCAGAGCAGGCTCGCAGCGTTCCAGAGTGGGGAGATCGACATCCTCACCCGAGTGCAGCCGACCGATGTCGAGCTGCTCGAACGGCAGGGAGCGGTGGTGCCGAAGGGCACTGGGGCGCAACTGGACTACGTGTCGTTCCTCTTCGGAAACCGGTGGGCGCAGAACCCATCGGTGCGCGAGGCGGTCTCGCTCGCCATCGACCGGCAGAGTCTCGCCGACAACATCTACTCCGGTCACGCCCAGCCGTTGTGGTCGTTCCTCAACCCCGGCAACGAGGCCTACGACGCGAACCTCCGGAACTACTCGTACGATCCCGAGCGTGCACGGGCGGTGCTCGACGAGGCGGGCGCCGGCAACGGTCAGGTGTCGTTCAACATCATCGCCGACCTTGCGGGCCAGCCAGAGGCAGAGGCCATCTCGGCAAACCTGAAGGCCGTCGGGATCGACGCGCCGGTCGTCGCACTCGAGCGCGGCAACTACTCGTCACGCATCTCCAACCCGCAGCCCGACGACGGATTCCACCTCGGCGAGTACGGCGGCACCTACCCGGAGTGGGCGCTTGAGGGGTTCAATTCGACCGTCGTCGCCAACGGCGGTGAGCGCTACGTCGACTACCCGGCGATCACCCGTGCCCTCGACGCGGCACGCTACACCGCCGATCCCGCTGTGCGGATCGCGAACTGGCAGAACGCCGACAAGGTCATCGCCGCCGATCATGCGGTGATCCCGACGGTGAACTTCACTCGCTACTACGCCATCTCGCCGCAGGTCCGCGGATTCGTCTGGCCGAGCACGAACTGGTACGACCTCGGCCCGGTGTCGAAGGAAGGCTGATGTCGACGACACTGCTCACCAACGAGACCGCGGCACGGCCCGGTTCGCCGGCGCAACCCGGCGAGCCGGGGGAGGGGCAGCCGGACCGCTGGGCGGCGTTCCGTCGTGCGACACGAAGGCATCGTCTCGCGCTCCGGATCTCTGGCCGTGTCCTATTGCTCGTGCCGGTGCTGTTCGTCATCTCGATCCTGGTCTTCGTGCTCGGCAAGGCCAGCCCGGGTGACCCCATCAAGGCGAGCCTGCACGGTGTGCTCCCGCCCGACGCGGTGGCCGATCTGCAGGAAGCCTACGGACTGAACGACGGTGTGGTGATCCAGTACCTCACGTGGGTGTCGAGTTTGTTCACGGACGGTGGTGGCCGCTCGATCATCAACGGCTCGAGGGTGTTCGACACCTTGGGCACGGCATTCGGCAACACTCTGGTCCTCACCGCGGCGGCGGTTGTGGTCTCGGTTGTCTTCGGGGTGCTGATCGGCACCATCGCCGCGCTGAACCACAACAGGTTCGTCGATCGCGCGATCATGCTGCTGGTGCAGATCGGTTCCAACCTGTCGGTGTACTGGTTCGGGCTGCTACTGATCTGGCTGTTCGCCCTGGAATGGAAGGTGCTGCCCGCCACCGGGATGCGTGACGCTTCCGGGAGCGGGGGAGCCGGCGACCTGATCCACCACCTCATCCTCCCGGCCTTCTCCGCCGCGCTCATCTCCATGCTGATCCTGGCGCGCTTCGCCCGTGCCGGAGTCATCGAGAGCATGGAGTCGGACTACATCCGTACCCTGCGTAGTCAGGGCATGCCGCGCCGGCGGATTCTCCTCAAGCACGTGGGGCGCAATGTCGCGCCGATCATCGTCACCACCACCGGACTCGAGATCGGGACGCTGCTGAGCGGCGCGGTGTTCGTCGAGTTCGTCTTCAGCTGGCCGGGCGTCGGCACCGATTTGATGAACGCCATCAGCGCACACGATTATCCCGTGATCCAGGGCGGCGTCATGTTGGTCACCGTCGTGTTCGTCCTCGTCAACCTCGTCACCGACGTCGTCGGCGACCTACTCGATCCACGGCTGAGGAGCTGACGTGACCCTGTCCGACGAATCCATCGACCGCACTGCCGTTGTCGGCTCCCCGGTCCCGACTCGGGCGCGGCGTCGGCCGGCGTGGACCCGTCATCGGCAACTCGTCGTCGCGGTGTCGGTGCTGGCGGTGGTCATCGTCGTGTCGGCCCTGGCGCCGTGGATCTCGCCCCACGACCCGACCGTCGGCGACCCGGCGTCGCGGTACCTGACACCGGGCACCGAGGGGCACCTGTTCGGTACCGACGAGCAGGGCCGCGACATCGTGAGCCGGCTCATCTGGGGCGGTCGCGCGACGATCGTGCCGACCGCGATCGCCACCTCGGTCGCCGTCCTGATCGGTTCGGTCATCGGCCTGCTCACCGGTTGGTCGCGATCGTGGTTGTCCTCGGCGGTCATGCGCATCATCGACATCCTGTTCGCCTTCCCCGTTGTCATCGTCGCGTTCGCACTGGCCGAGGTGATCGGCATGGGGGTGTGGGTGGTGGCCGCGGCTGTGGTCTTCGCCGCGGTCCCCTACGTCACGCGCATCGTGCACGCTGAGACGCGTCGGCAGCGTGAACTCGAATACGTCGACGCCGCAGTCGGTCTGGGAGCGTCGTCGTGGACGGTCCTGCGGTCGGAGATCCTGCCGAACGTCGGCGCGACCATCATCGTCTACTGGACCAGTCTGATCGGAATCCTGATCGTGCTGGCATCGAGTCTCAGTGCCCTCGGCATCGGCGTCCAACCACCGACCCCGGACTGGGGACGGATGGTCGCAGAGGGCGCCAAGGTCCTGATCTCGGGGAGCCCGTTCGTGGCCATCGTCCCGGGTATCGCGATCCTCGTCGTCGGCCTGGCATTCAACTGGCTCGGCGACGGACTGCGAGACGTACTCGACCCGCGATGGAGCCCTCGATCATGACTGCCACCCACGACGATGTCGCCACGCGCACCACGGAGTCCGGCGCCGCGTCGCTACTACGCGTCGAGCACCTGTCGGTTCGCTTCCCCCACCGCGACGGTGGCGTGGACGCCGTCACCGACCTGAGTCTCGACCTACCCACCGACCACGTTCTGGCGCTCGTCGGGGAGTCGGGATCGGGCAAGAGCGTCACCGCGTCCGCGATCGCCGGTCTGCTGCCGGCGAGTGCCCGGCCGGAGGTGACCGGTTCGATCTCATTGGACGGGCGACAGATCGTCGGTGCGGCGGAGCGTGAACTGAACACACTGCGGGGCAGGAGGATCGGGACCATCTTCCAGAATCCGGCGACCTCGTTCGACCCGTCGTTCACGATCGGCAACCAGCTGGTCGAGCTGATCAGACTGCATCGTCAGTCGAGCAGGGCGGACGCGCGCGAACTGGCCGCGGACTGGCTGGCTCGCGTCGGTATCCACGATGCCGGTCGCGTCCTGGGCAGCTACCCGCACCAGCTCAGCGGCGGTATGCGACAACGGGTCATGATCGCCGCGGCCTGCCTGCCCGAACCCGATCTGTTGATCGCCGACGAGCCGACGACCGCACTCGACCCGACCCTCTCGGTTCACATCCTGGACCTCATCGACGGCCTGCGCCGCGAGCTCGGCATAGCGGTACTGCTGGTGACCCACGACTTCGGCGTCGTCGCACGGCTGAGCGACTCGGTCGCGGTTCTCCGCCACGGCCGCCTCGTGGAGTACGGCGCCACCGCCGAATTGCTCGACGCTCCGCAACACGAGTACACCAGGCGGCTCATCTCTGCGGTTCCCGAACTCTCCGCCGACGCGCACCTCGGCGAGCGCGAGAAATCCAGAACCGCAACCTCCCCGGCCGCGGTGATCTCCGGGGTGTCGAAGGTGTTCACCGCGACCGGCGGGCGGACCGAGGATTTCACCGCGTTGGACAACGTGTCGATCCGGGTGGACCGGGGGCGCACACTCGGGCTGATCGGGGAGTCCGGGTCCGGGAAGTCCACGCTCGCCCGCATTCTGGCCGGGATCGAACCGGCCTCCCGGGGATCGGCGACCATCCACCGCGACGGGGTCGAGATCGAGATCTCGCGGCTGCGGCGTGCCGAACGCGCACGCCACGTCCAACTGGTGTTCCAGGATCACGGCAGCGCATTGAACCCGCGCATCCGGGTGAGCGAGCAGATCGCCCGACCCATCAGCCGGCTCGGCGTCGCTTCCGGTCCGGCGGCGCGGAGGCGTACCGACGAGCTGCTCGATCTGGTCGGACTCGATCCCGCCGTCATCGGCGACCGGTATCCGCATCAGCTCTCCGGCGGACAGCGCCAGCGGGTCGGCATCGCCCGGGCGCTCGGGGTCGAGCCGGCGCTGGTGATCCTGGACGAACCGACGTCGGCCCTGGACGTCACGACTCAGGACGAGATCCTCGAACTCCTCGCCGACCTGCGTTCGACGACATCGGTCGACTACGTGCTCATCGCCCACGACCTCGCTGTCGTACAGGCTTTCGCCGACGACGTGGTGGTTCTGGACGGGGGGCGGGTCGTCGACCGGTTCGAGGCGCGTGACTTCCGTGCCCCGGGCCGGGATCCGGTCACACGTCGCCTCGTCGACGCGGTGTTGTCTCCGAGACCGCCGTCGCGTGGACCGGCTGTCGGTGCGGGCAAGGTGCCGCATACCCGGTGATCGTCGGACCCGCGGCAGCTACCGCTGACAGTGTTTCGTTGAGCTCTCGCGGTGCCTCCTACGCGTCCGCCGCCTTCTGCTCTTGCGGCACGTCCTCCTTTTTCGCCAGCGCACTGGGCCACCACACCGGTCGCCCGATGTCGTAGACCAGTGCCGGGACCAGGAGCGTCCGGACGATCAGCGCGTCGAGGAGAACGCCGAAGGCGACGATGAACGCGATCTGCGCCAGGAAGATCAGCGGAATGACCGCGAGCGCGGAGAACGTCGCAGCAAGGACCACACCGGCGGACGTGATGACTCCGCCGGTGACGGTGAGCCCGCGGAGAACACCTCGGCGCGTGCCGATCTGGAGCGCTTCTTCGCGGACGCGGGTCATCAGGAAGATGTTGTAGTCGATTCCCAAGGCCACCAAGAACACGAACGCGAACAGCGGTACAACCGGGTCGGCACCGGGGAACCCGAGGATGTGGTTGAACACGATCGACGAGATTCCCAGTGTCGCAGCAAAACTCAAGATGACAGTGATCATCAGGAGCACCGGGGCTACGATCGCGCGGAGCAGTGCACACAGGATCAGCAGCACCACGATGCTGACGATCGGGATGATCAGGTTCCGGTCGTGGATAGCGGTTGTCTTCGTGTCGAGGTCGACCGCCGTCGGGCCGCCGACCAGCGCATCGGCGCCGTTCACGTCCCCCATGGCGTCGCGAAGGCGCTTGATGGTTTCCTCTGCGGCCAGTGAATCCGCCGGGTCGGTCAGCGTCGCCTGCAGCGCGACCCGGCCGTCGACGGTCTTGGGTGCGCCGCCCGGATCGCTGACCGGGACGACCTCGGCGACGCCGTCGACGTTCGTCGCCGCACTCTGAACCTGTTGCAGCGATGTGTCGTTGGCGATGATGACCGCGGGCGAACCATCTCCGGCGTCGAAGTGGGCGGAGAGGACCGCTTGGCCCTCCTGTGATTCCACCGGCAGTAGGAAGGTGTCGGATTGCGCGACGCCGTCCGCCTTGAACTGGGGGAGGAAGAGCGCGAAGAGGACGAGGAGCAACGTGGTGGCGACCCAGAATCGGCGAGGATGCCTACCGATGCGGTTCGCCAGAGCGCCCCAGAAACGGTGGTTGCTTCCGTCCTCACGCTTCGCGGACTCAGGGTCGATGACCGGTCGCTTCGGCCAGAAGGCGGTGCGTCCCAGGAGGGTCAGGGCGGCGGGAAGGAACGTCATCGACGCCAGGAACGATGCCGCGATTCCGATGGCGGCAACCGGCCCGAGCCCGCGGTTGGAGTTGAGGTCCGACAACAGGAGGCACAGCACACCGGCGATCACCGTGCCGGCCGAGGCGGCGACCGGCTCGAGGGTCGCGCGCCACGCGGCCCTCATCGCGGTGTACTTGTCGTCGGTCAACCGTAGTTCTTCCCGATAGCGAGACACCAGGAGCAGGGCGTAGTCCGTCGCCGCACCGAACACCAGGATGAACAGGATGCCCTGACTCTGGCCGTTGAGGGTGAGCACATCGTTCGATGCGAGCACATAGACCAGGAGGCTCGCGAGTCCGAGCGCGAAGACGGCGGAGACGATCACCACGAACGGAAGAATGGGGCTGCGATACACCACGATCAGGATCAGGATCACGACCGCGCCGGCAACCAGCAGTAGTAGGCCATCGATCCCGCCGAACGCGGTGGTGAGATCGCCGGCGGTGCCCGCGGGTCCCGTCACGTAGACCGACAGCCCCTCAGGTGGACTGTTCGCGAGTTCTGCACGCAGGGCCTCGACGCTCTCCGAGATCTCACCCGACGAGTCGATCGGCACGATCATCTGAATCGCCTGACCGTCCTGCGAGCGGATCGGCGGAGACGTTCGATCAGAGATGCCGTCGGTGCCGGCGACCTGGGCCACCGCATCGGAGACGTACGTGAGGTCGGCGTCGGTGATGCCACTGGTTCGCTCGGCGACGATCACTGCGGGGATCTCGGAGGAGTCCACGAAATCGGCTTCGAGGCGGGAGACCTCGGTGGCCTCCGCGGACGCGGGCAGGAACGAGGTGTTGTCGTTCGCCTGCACGTCGCCGAGCTTTCCGGCGAACGGCCCGCCGACGGAGCCGAGGGCCAGCCATCCGATGACCAGCAGGGCTGGCAGAATCCATCGCAAGCGACTGACTCGTCGAGCAGAGGTGGGTGGGTTCACGGGGCTTCCGTTCGTTGGTTGCGGCGGTCGAGGGATAGCACCATGATGTTCAGCAGGCTGAACAATTGCAAGTCCGTGGAGTGTGACGGAGAGAATCGGCGGGACGCGATGGACGACGGGATGGACGGGTGGCCGACCGGCCGGCTGCTGTCGGCGGCGGCGAGACTGGTCGAGCATGCCTGGGAAGCGGTGCTTCGGGAATACGACATCTCCAGCGCGGGACTCGTCGTACTGCACGTGGTGAGCACCGGGCCTGCCACCCAGCGCGAGATCGCCAAGAAAGCAAGGGTGACCGACCAGACTGCGAGTCGCACCATCGAGCGACTCGAGCGGATGGGTTATGTGCGCCGGCAGGTCGATCCCGTCGACGAGCGGCGCAAGCACGTGAGTTCGACGCCCGCCGGGACCGAGGTCTACCACGCACTGCTCGAGCGCGAGCGAACCGATCCGGCTCTGATCGCATCCATCGGAGAGTCAGAACCGGAGCTCCGGCGTCTGCTTCTCGAACTGATTCGGGTGCAACGGGATCGGAACGCGGAATCGCCATGACGTCAGGTCAGCGGTCAGCCCGCGTCGCGTGCCGCTTCGAGTCCGGCGACGAGCGCGTCGACCTTCGCCCGGTTGTCGGCCGTCGTCATCAGCCCGACGAACGGCGGACGCGAGAAGGTGAGGGTCACCTGGAGGAGCTGTTCGCGTTCGCCGCCGAACAGCTTCTTCCGTCGGTCGGTCTCCTTGACCTCCGCGGAGACGAACGACGAAGCCGGTAGCCGGGTCTTGGAAGTGCCGCCCCGTAGTTTCTCGAACCAGTCCCCGTCGAGCACGACCGTTTCATTCGACAGACCATGGATCTCGAGCACGTGATACCCCTCCGTCCTGCGGATGTGTCGTGATCACGATATCCGGGGATCGTCGGCGCCGGGGTTTGTAGCGACAATGCGCGCCATATCCGCATTGTCACTACGAGATCAGTCGTGTCGCCGGTCTTTCTTGGTCTGACGGCGGGCGCCGGCCGCAATGGTCGATGCCTCGTACTTCTTGCGGCCGGGCGATTCGCGGGTGGCGTCGGTTCGGATTCGTCCCGCCGATGCCGCCTTGCCCTCAACGTTGTTCTTGTTCTTGTTCTTGTTCTTGCTCGGCTTGCCGACGTCACTATTCGATGCCGGGGTGTCGGTCCGTGCGCGTGCCAGTCTCTCGGCCTTCAGCTCGAGGGCGGCGTCGCGGGATACCCGAGCCAATCGCCGACTCACCCGGCTCAGGGCGTCCTCGAACACCTCCGCTTTGGCGGCGTTGCGGACATTTGCTGCCTTGGCGCCCCCACGGCCGCCTTTGGCCTGGACTTTCTCGGCACCTGCGCGGCGGTACAGTGTGACGTGTTTGTTGCGTGCGCGCCGGATACGGGAATGGAGATCGATCAGTCCGTCCTCGTCGAGACCGGCCATCTGTGATCTCTTGGTTTCCCGGACGAGCACATATTCGCTCTCGGACAGGGAATTCAGCGTCTTCTTCATGCCGGTCCTCGCTCACCTATTGTCCGATTCACTGACCTGATGGTAGTTGCCGACGTCCGCCTCGACTCCGGTTTCCGGTTGAACTCGGTGAATCGACGCTTCCGGGTCAGTTCCCCGCGGGTGTCGGTGGGGAGCCCATGGGTCGGTCGTAGGCTCCCTCGACCAGTGGGCGAAGCCTGGCGTCCTCAGCTTCCTTTCGAGCGGCCGTTGTCCACATCTGCGTGACCATCGGCAGGTAGTAGGTGGCCGGAGACCCGAGGATGTAAGTGGCGTTGCCCTCGACGAAGGTCTTGTTGGCCGGATCATGGAGTCCGATCATGCTGTAGTCGTTGTGCACCGGCCGGCCTTCACCGCGTCCGCCAACAGAATTGGACGCACTGTGGTTGCGGCGAGCGGCGTCGTTCAGCAGATCACGATTGGGTGCATCGGCCCAGTAGTCGTACTGCCGCGCGACGACCTTGACGGTGTAACGGGTGTCGTCGGGGAAGTTGTTGCCGCCGTAGTCCGCCCGGCATCCTCCTTGATTGGCGCAGCCGTTGTACTTCGATTCGAGATCACCGGTCAGCACGAACATCACTGTGGCAGGATCGATGTCGCTGGTGGGGCCGTAGGTGCGTAACCAGTCGTCTTGGACCTGCGCGCCTTGACTGTGACCCAGGACGATCTTCCGCCCCGGGATCTCGTGAAGCATCTCGTTCAGCTTGTCCCGCCCACGGTGGGTGTTCGTGGCGCCCGGGAAGTTGTTGTAGGGCACCTTCACGACGCGATTGGGCGGAGCGAACAATTCACCGCGGAGCCAATTCGTCGGCAGTGACCGGAAGGCAGGGTCGAGAGTCAGGACCGTCGCGCCTCCGGGACCCGGCGCCGCACTGGCGGTGATCGGCGTCCATTGTCCGATCCCGACTGCGAGCGCGAGCACCAGAACGGTCCGCAGAAATCGTTTCATCATTTATTCGCCGCCTCTGAGGAGTCTGACGAATGTCTATCACATGGCAGATCGACGACTGGAGTATCGGATAGAGGGACTGCGGTCCGCATGAACTCCGGCGAGGATTGTTCTGAGGCGGTCAGGTGATCGAAGCGATTGCCTTGTCGGCGGCCGTCGGAGCGAGGTAGTCGATGATGGGCAGCAGGGTGCGTACGGCTGCCGGTGCCACCGAAGTGGGGCGATGCGTGATCGCGCGCACGATCCACTGGCTCGCCTCGTCGACGGTGAGAGCCGGGGTGTTGTCGTATTCGGCTGTGGGCGCGATCATCTCGGTTCGCACCAACGGGAAGTAGACGTTGGTGGCTCGCACCTGCGGGTGTGGTTTCTCCGCGTTGAGACTCCGACCGAAGATGGCCAGCGCACTCTTCGACGCAGCGTAGGCGGAGAACCTGGGAAAGGTGTTCGCCATGATTCCCCATGTGCACACATTGACGATGTGCCCAGATTGACGGTCAACCATGTTCGGTAGTAGTCCGAGTGACAGTTGCACGGGAGCAAGGTAATTCAGCCGGATTGTGCGCTGGTAGTCGTGCAGTCGGTCGGTGGAGTCGAGGATCGTTCGGCGGATCGAATGGCCTGCGTTGTTGACCAGTACGTCGACCGGTTTCCGGCGGAGTTCGTCGATCAGATCGGCGGTCGACGCCTCGTCGGAGAGGTCGCAGAGTTCGTACTCACATCCGGTCTCGTCGGAGAGTGCGTGCAACTCCTCCCGACGTCGTGCCACTGCGATCACGTGTGCGCCACGAGTGGTGAGTTGCCGCACGGACTCGCGGCCGATTCCGGCCGATGCGCCGGTCACCACCACGGTGAGGCCGGTGACGCTGCGTCCTTCACCGGCGATGGCCTCCGAGACGGCGCGGGGCAGGAGGGTGCGGCGTTGCATCGCCATCCCGACGTTCTTGCCGAAAAATGCCTGTAGCTCAGTGCTGATCCTGGTCACCGGTCTCCTTGTGATTGCTCGGTCCTGCGGGCGCTGCATCTGATCCCGGATGAGTACGGCTCACCGCCGAAATCAGTTCATCCGTCACGGATGTCGCGCCCCTGCTCTGCGAACGCCTTGAAGTCCTGCATGTGCTGCTGCGACTGCTTGCGGAAGGTGCTCGGCATCAGGAACCCGACCATCCGCATCATCAGGCTGTCGAATCGGTACTCGCTCTCACTGACCCACAGTGTCTTCTCCGGACCGGCTGGGGTCAGCTGATCGCGGACGACGCTCCACATCCCAGGGCCGAGCATCTCTCGGTCGAAGTGCACGACGGCATTGTCGGGAATATCGAGCAGGTCGACCGGGTCCCGGCGTGTGATCGTCTCGGTGCACTCGAACTCGCGCTTCCCGGATTGCATCACGACCCGCGACGTGGTCCCGAGTTGCCCGTGGATACCGTTCACCGGTTCGTGAATCACCATGCCTCGCAGCCACTTCGGTAGATGTGCTGGATCCGCCAGTAGTCGCGCCACCCGATCACGCGGCAGGTCGACCTCGATCGAATTGGTGTATTTCATCGCGCATGCCCTTCCTGGTGTCCGGCCATGTACTCGTGGAGCGACTCCGGCTCTGCTCGCGGTCGTCCCGATCGGTGTGAGCCACTCAGGCGGGATCGGGTGCGTAGAACTTCGTGGTGGCCTCGACTGCCGCCGCAACCTGCGCTGGTTCGCCACCGGCGGCGAGGTGGGCCTCTCCCCACGCCGCGGCGCTGCGGCGAATGAACTCGCGTGTGTGAGGTGAGTTCTCGAGCTCGTCGTGGTCGGCGCTCTCGCCGTCGGCGATCAGCCGCGCCAGAGCAAGGAGAAACAGGTCCCAGCCGACTCCGCCGGCGCCGGGACCAAACGTCGGGAACAGGGGTTCCTCGACGAATGCTGCATGGACCAGCTCGAACTCGGTGTCTCCTGTCGGGCTCGGAGCGAGGCGCACTCGCACCTCACTCGTGCCGGGCCACGCGTCGGCGTCGGGTCCGTAGAGCCAGGACACCGTGAGGTGGCGTGGCGGATCGCACGCGAGGATCTCTCCGTGCTCGCCTCCCTCCAACTCGAACCTGCCGCCGAGTCGCAGATCGCCGGTGACCGGCTGCAGCCACCGACGCAACCGCTCCGGGTTGGTGATCGCGTCCCAGACGTCGTCGATGTGTGCCGCGTATCGTCGACGCAACTCGACGGTATGAGCATCGCCGGCGGGTAGGGTGCCTTTGCCCATCTTGCGACGGGCCGCGGCGAGTTCATCCAAGATGTCTCTCATCTCGTGCTCCTCGTGTCGTCGGATCGATCCCGTGTGGTCCCGCACCGGATTCGACCGGAGGCGGGCGATCGCCACCGCGCGGAGACCGGGCGGCGCGCTTACCTCTTGCCAGCTCGGTTTCCAGGGCGTCGAGGCGTTGATCCCAGAGCCGGCGAAACCCCGCCAACCACACGTCGACTTCGCGTAGTGGCGCAGGCTCGACGGCGTAGAACCGTCGGGTTCCCTCGGCGCGCACGGTCGCGAAGCCGTTGTCGCGCAGCACACGCAGATGCTGGGAGACGCCGGGCTGCGAGAGACCGAACTCGGCTCGGATCACCTCGGTGATCGCACCGGAGGTCCGCTCGCCATCGGCGAGCAGTTCCAGGACTCGCCGGCGAACCGGATCGCCGAGGATGTCGAAGGCGTGCACGCCGCAACTTTACCAGCATTGACTTATATAAGCAGCAACGAGGAAATGGGTCGGCCATTGTCATGTGCGCGTGCTGCGGCGGCTCGTCGAGTTGACGCGTTCGGGATCATGTAGTCATGGAGAACCAATATGAGGCCTGGCCCGCGCTACCAGTGGATTCGTGGATCGACACCAGGGACACGGTGCAGTTGTGGACGCAGATCGTCGGCAAGACGCGTCTGGCTCTCGGTCCGGAGGTGAATCACTGGTGGGGTGTGCCGCTGTATGTGGATGCGCGGGGTCTGACCACGTCACTCATGGCCGTCGGGACCCGCGGTCTCGAGATCCGCTTCGACTTTCTGGATCACGAGTTGATCATCCTCGTGACCGACGGCGAGGTTCGACGGATGAAGCTCGAACCGCGGACGGTCGCCGACTTCTACGCCGAATACACCGGCCACCTGACTGACCTCGGTTTCGACATCGGCATCGTCGGAACTCCTGTGGAACTGCCCGATGCGACGCCGTTCGCCGAGGACAACTCCCACGCTTCCTATGACGCCGAGGCGATGTCCCGATTCTGGCGGTCACTCGTGAGCGCGCATCGCGTGCTGTCGACGTTCCGAGGCGAGTTCCGGGGCAAATCCTCGCCCGTGCACTTTTTCTGGGGTGCCTTCGACCTGGCGGTCACCCGCTTCTCTGGACGTAGTGCACCACAGCATCCCGGTGGAGTGCCGAACTGTCCCGACTGGGTCATGCACGAGGCGTACAGCGACGAGGTGTCGAGTGCAGGATACTGGCCGGGCGGAGCCGAGGAAGGCGCCTTCTACGCCTACGCGTACCCGCATCCCGAGGGCTATGACACCCACCCTGCGGTCGAGGCTCCGGCGCACTGGGATGCCGCGCTGGGGGAGTACGTGTTGCCGTATCACCTCGTGCGCCAATCGCCGGATCCGGACGCCATGGTTCTGAAGTTCCTCCAGCAAACTCATCAGGCGGCGGCGGAGACCGCGGGCTGGGACTAGGCCCGACCGGTCAAGCCCGCGTCTGCACGTGGGGTGGCGGCGCGCTCTGGTCTCGATCGATTCCATGGCTGGCCGCCTATTCGACGAGCAGTGAGTCCAGCGTCTCGAAGGCCGCGCGCCAACCGGCAGCCGCGTACTCGTACTGCTCATCCGAGAGGTTTCCGCCGGTTTGGCTGAATCGAAGCTCGGTACCCGCATCGACGGCGATGAAGTCCGCGGTGAGAGTCTCACGCTCATCGCCGGGCTCGTCGGTCATCGTCAGGACGAGCCTGCTCGGTCGTCGGACTTCGACATATTCGCCACGCCACTGGAATTCGGGGATTCCGTCCCCGATGATCATCGTTGCGGCCCATGTGCCCCCGGGTCGGGCATCGAGCGTCACCGACTCGATGGGCACCTCGTTCGCGCTACCTCCGAACCAGGTCGCGAAGAGCGTCGGGGTGGTCCACGCGTCGAATACGACATCGGGAGAGGCGACGAAGGTGTGGGTGAGGGTCGCCCCGGTCGTGTCGGTCATCGTGAGCCTGCCTTCTGGTCGGTGATGTCTGGGACATCGGAGCCTCGGTGCGGACGGCGTTGTCCGCACCGAGGTAGACCTTCGGAGGTGCCAGAACTCATCGGCACGCTCAGCCGCACGGGGTGGGGCAGCGATCGAGCCGGAGAAGTCGCCCGCAAACTGTCCCGTTTTCGTCCTAGTGTCGAACCACGGAGGGTTCGGGTGACACCGAAACCGCCGGTGCGTCCGACCGATTCGTAGGCGTCACCTTGCTTCGCAGACGATCGAGAAGAGACTGCGCAGTGAGCTTGCCGGGGCCGATGACCACGAGGATCAGGAGCATCCAGCAGAAGAGCGCCGAGGACTCGCCGTCGTTCTGAATGGGCAGCAGGCCGTCGCCCTGGTGCTTCCAGAAGTAGGCCACGGCCATGCTTCCCGCGCTGACGAATGCCGCCACTCGGGTCCCGACGCCGGTCATCATCAGTAGTCCTCCGACCACCTGGATCGCGGCAGCCCACCACGACGGCCATGCGCCGAACTCTGCAGTCGCGCCCCCGTACGGCTCGACAGGCCAGGCCCACAATGTGGTTGTGCCATGGCACAAGAAGAGAAAACCGATGACGATG
This sequence comes from Gordonia sp. NPDC058843, assembly GCF_042743165.1. NCBI lineage: Bacteria > Bacillati > Actinomycetota > Actinomycetes > Mycobacteriales > Gordoniaceae > Gordonia > Gordonia sp. NPDC058843. The sequence continues at coordinate 98,741 of NZ_JBHYNC010000004.1, read as the reverse complement.
CGATAGACACCGATCACCCACGGTCCGGCACGCTCAGTTAAGGCAAGCATTGCCTAACTATTGCACGGGCGTGCCTGTTTCCGATCTGTGTAGCGACCCACATCACACGCTGTCGGCCGGACCCTGCGGCGTAGTTTCTGTGGCAGCGAGGGGAATGAGTCAGTCGAGCGCAGCAGGTGGCGGTGTTCGGCGGGGCATCGGACCTATGCTGAATCGGGAGGTCACGCTGTGAGCACGCAATTCGTGAGCGATACCGAGTTCGGTGACATAGTGATCGAACGAAATAGAACGGCCGGGACGGTGACGTTGCAGGGAGTGCTCGTCCCGGACGCCGTTCTGACCCGGACAGGGTCGACGACGCGATCGGACGTCCCGATCGGAACACGCGAGGCCATCGATCTGAGGCTGACGCTGGGTGGCTCGCCTGTCACGCTTCTGCCATCGAGGGGCAGATGGTCGAGAAGGTCATATCGCATCCTTGTGAAGTCTGCCGACAGTGCCTGGCTGTTCACTGCGGCGACCCCCTACGAGCACCGCCTGGTTCGCGGCGAAAAGTACAAGGGCAGCAACGAGATCGGCCTCTTCAAGGCAACCGGTGAAGACGTCGCGGCCGAGTGGTCAGAACAGGTGCGCGTCGCTGGGAGGGTCGTTGTGGAAGCGCCGGCTCCGACGGCGGAAGACTGTTCCCTGGGCTATCTGCTCGCCGCGTCATTCGGCACGGGCGCCAGACTGCTCGTCCCAGCGGTCCTCGAAGGAATCGCGGAGGGGTTGTTGCCGGGCTGACGGAGTCGCCACTGATTGACGGACGTGGATCGTGCTGTGCTCCGCACGCCCCTCGAGCGATCGCTGGCAGAGACACGTTCTTCACACCCGGGTTGAGTCGGCGTTCACCATCAGGTCGATCCCGGCCGCTCACGTGTGCGGACCGACGATGATGCCCGAGCCCTCGGCGGCGATGCCGTGGACAGTTGGAGACCTGTGCGAGCATCGGACAGATGAACCGGGTCAAACGATGGACGTGGTGTGCGGTTCTGGCGCCCATCCTGCTGCTGGTGGTCGGTTTCGCGGCCATGGCAGTGCTCAACGAGGTCGCCAATCCATCATCCGCGCTCGATGTGACCGCCAACTGGGCGCTTCTGATGGTGCTCGGCGCGTTCTTCTACCTGCCGGCGCTCGTGGCCACAGCGCTCGCCGTCGCGGCTATCGCCGCCCTCCCGTTGGTCGGCAGGGTCATCGCCACCATCGGGTTGTTGTGGACTTCCGTGGTGTGGGCGGTTGCGGTGACCGACACCGCACGCATGACATTCGATCCGCAGCCGTACGACGAATACGGTTGGGCGGCAACCCTTACGGCTACCGAGTTACTTGTGTTCGCCGTGCCCTATGTCGCCATGCTGCTGGTCAATTCGGTCACGATCTGGGCGTTGTGGCGGCCACCGGTACGCAGCCGTTGCCCCGTAGCTGCAGACGGCGGGTGATCAGCGGTGGGGGAGGTGATCCTGCCCGATGGTCATCCGCGGCCAGGGCGGTTGCCGCAGGACCGCGGCCGATCCCAGCGCGGCTGCGACCAAGCCGGTGATCACTCCGATGAGCGCCACTCGGCCGCTGTCGACAGCCGGGGTCCAGGTCGTAGCGCCGTCGGTCACCGTGTACGCGCCCACGGCGGTTGGCCGGCCGCGAAACCCTCGGCGTGACACCGGGATCATCGTCGTGCGCTCGTCGATGGTGATCGGATCGTCGAAATACGTGCCTCGACCGGCGGCCGGCTCCCTACTCGACATCGGATCTCCTTCACGGTCGGGGAGAGGTGGTCTGGGTGGGACCAGTATCTGATGCCGGGCCGTCATGCGCTCGGGAACGCACCGGTTGGTGACCATCGACAACGAAGCGTACGGTGCCGCGCGATCTGCGACGATGGTCTGATGATGCATCACACCCTCGATCACGTGGATTCGTGATGAGCCACTTCTCGGTACCCACATTGCTGAGATCGTCTCTGCGGGTTCGCAGTACGTTTCGTCGCGGCATGCTGACGGCCGAACTGCGGATGAACGTGCCCCCGGAGGCGGTGTGGGCAACCATCGTCGATGTGCACGACTGGCCCCGGTGGGGCCCCACCGTCTCGGGAGCGCTGGTGGAAGGTGGCGGCGGGTTGGCGTTCGGGACGAGGGGGACCGTTACGACCATTGCAGGAGTGTCGCTGCCCTTCGAGATCACCGAGTTCGAGGAACGACGGTTGTGGGCGTGGAAGGTGGCCGGAGTGAATGCGACGCGTCACGAGGTGATCCGAGTGCCGGGTGGATGCGTTCTCAGCTTCGGCGCGCCGGTGTGGGCGATGGGATATCTGCCGGTGCTGGCTGTCGCCCTGCCGCGCATCGAGCGGATCGCCTCAGAGAAATCGAATCGAACGTGACTAGGTCACGCGGACAACATCGCTACCAACCGGGTTCCTCCACGCGCCGTTCCGGTCGTGAGAACCCCTCGTACCCAGAACGATAACCGATACACTCACGTCCAGCCGGCGCCTGCTCACGGCCGCCGAACGGTGGTGATATCGGAGGCTGGCGTATGGCGGAGAGCGGTAAACGATCGGGGTGGGTCAAGGCTTCGGCGATTGTTGTCGGCCTGACGATTGTCTATGTCGCCGTGCTGGCGGCGTACGCCGCAGGTGATAGCGGCGACGATTCGGATATACGCAGACCTGCGGCGAATGGTGTCCTGGTGTACGTCGACATCGACGCCGTGAACGGCGCCGCCTTCGAGATCGACGGGCACGTGTCGGTCTACGCCGGCGGCGAGCTGCTCGATGCTCGGGGAGACCTCAAGGAGGATCTGACCATCGACGTCTCACCGCTCGTCTCATCCACCGATCTGACGTTTGCTGCCGGTAGTCGCCCGGGCACCTTGCCGGTGTCGTTGTACAGCGACGGCGACATCCGGCTGTGGCCATTCGACAGCTATGTATCGGAGTCGGTCTCGGTACAGGCGTACGGTCCGAACGACGCGGAGTTGCCGACAGAGGCCGCCCTCACCGATTCCCTCATCGGTTGGGATGTCAGAGCGGCCGGCAGCGCCTCTGCCGGTGGGCAGGCATTCACGATCACCTCGTCGAGGACGGCCGGATCCCTGACGTTCGATCTCGCATTGTGCGTGATGCTGGTGATCCTGCCGATCTGCACATTGTTTGTCTCGATCCAAACGGTGCGGCGCCGCAAGGCGTTCCAGCCTCCGATGGTCACCTGGTTCGCGGTGATGCTGTTTGCCGTGCTACCTCTTCGCAACATCTTTCCGGGTACGCCCCCGTTCGGGTCGTGGGTCGACTACTCGGTGGTGCTGTGGGTTCTCGGCGGCCTTGTCGCGTCGCTGGCGCTGTACGTGATCGCCTGGTGGAAGCAGGCTCCCTGACGCGATCTTCGATGCGGCCAGGTCGACTCCACCCGCTGGCGACACAGGTGCTCACCGGTCGTCGTCCGTGTAACGGATGACACCCCGGATGTTTCGGCCGCCGAGCATGTCATCGAATGCCTCGTTGACCTGTTCGAGTCTGTACGTCCGGGTGACCATGGAGTCGAGGTCGAGTTGCTTGGTCTTGTACAGCGACAGAAGTGTCGGGATGTCGACTTGTGGATTGGCACCGCCGAAAATCGATCCGCGCAGCGTCTTCTGGAGAAGTGTCAGCATCGCGAGGTTCAGGGTGACCTGGCTGTCGAGGAGGTTGCCGACACCGGTCATCACACAGCAGCCTGCTTTTCCGGTGATCGACATCCAGGTGTCCACCTCGTGGCCCTGGACATCCCCAGCGGTGACGATGACCTTGTGACACATCCGGCCCAGGGTCAGGTCCACGATGGGCTGGATCGAGTCCGCGACAGTAGGGAAAGTGTGTGTGGCCCCGAACTTGATGGCCTGCTCTCGCTTCCACTCGACAGGATCGATCGCGACGATCGTTCGGGCACCGGCGGCTCGCGCCCCTTGGAGAGCAGCTGCACCGACCCCGCCGATGCCGATCACCGCTACGTCTTCACCGGGACGGATATCGGCACTGTGGACAGCCGATCCGTATCCGGTGGTCACCCCGCAACCCACCAAGCAGGCGACCTCGAAGGGGATGGAGGGGTCGATCTTGACGATGGAATCCTGATGGACCACGGCGAACGGCGAGAAGGTCCCGAGAAGCGACATCGGGTACGCGTTGTTGCCGCGAGCCTGGATACGAAAGCTGCCATCCGAGATCGAGGCTCCCATGAGGAGCCCCGCGCCCAGATCGCACAGGTTGCGCAAGCCGTCTTGGCATGCCGGGCAGTGCCCACAGGCCGGGATGAAGGAGAAGACGATGTGGTCACCGACCGCGTACCGGTCGACGCCAGGACCCACTTCGGTGACGATTCCGGCACCCTCGTGCCCGCCGAGGATGGGGTACGCCGGCATGGGCATCGCACCCGTGACCAGGTGGTGATCGGAGTGACAGATCCCGGCTGCCTCGACCTGCACCTTGACCTCTCCGTGTCGGGGGTCGCCGATCTCGATCCCCTCGATGGTCCAGGGCTCGTTCTGTCCCCAGAGGAGGGCGCCTTTGGTCTTCATGATGTGTTCTCCTTGATAGGTGTGAGGCCACGACCGGTGAGTAGCAGAAGCCGGACGAGATGACGACGGTGTGTCCCGAACTTCTGTTACTCACCTAGGGCGTGAAAGCTTTTGCCAACCGGCACACGTGCCCGGGACCGACGTCGCGCGCCCCGCTCCGAGGCAGCACCGGTGATCCTGGTGACCTGGGCGAGAAGGGACCACCACTCGGGGTACCTCCTACTCGCGGGTCAGGACGTCGGCTTCGGACCGAGGCAGTTGTCGGGGCTCCAGTCGTTGAGCATGCGGACGCCGTGGTTGACCTCGATGAACTCCGGAGCGATGAAGGTCTTGGTGATGGCCATGATCACCATGAGGATGCCCAGAGTCGCGAATCCCGACAGCAAGACCGTTGGTAGCGGCGTACGTTCACCCGGCTCCCGGTCCCAGCGGGTGTAGAAGATCAGCGACGCGAAATGCCAGGCGCCGTAGACGAGCACGTTGAGTCCCCACATCCCCGTGCCGTTGTCGAAGCAGTAGTTGTGTGGCACCGCAACGGTGTACGCGAATGTCTCGATCAGCGGCATCAGGGGAGCCAGCACCGCACAGAGGATCGCGTGGCGAACCAGAGTGTCCCGACCGAGGATCCCCGTTGTGCGACCGAGTAACTGGGTGATGACCCGGTAGAGGGTACCGAGGATGACCGAGTAGAGCGCGAACACGGAGATCGTCATGAACAGCATGAACAGCGGTACGCCGTTGGGGTTGATGTTGGTGTTGAAAGCGAAGTGCCCGTGGAGCACCTCATACCAGGGATCCGTACCGATGAAACCACCCAGCACTGCCCAGATGCACAGGAAGATGCCCATTCTGAATCCGTACAGCTGCGCCAGCGGTAGGCCTCGGTCCTCGGGTGCACGAAACACCAGGGGTAACACCAGGGTTCCCACTCCCATGATGATCGACTGGGTGAGCAGCGCGACATCGTTGTAGCTGTCATAGCTGAGATTGAGAACGACGATTGCCTGGATGGGCAGGCAGACCAGAAACCAGATCACATAGATGATCTCGGTTCGCCGCTTGCCGGGGTTCGATGCCAACCAGTGGAACGAGGTCGGTCCCGAGCCTGGATCGTCGACGGTTCGGACGTCGTCGCGGCCGATTGACTGAGTCATCCTGCATCTCCCTCTCGCGCCTGCGCGCGTTTGCCGGCGAAGCCTCGCAAGCTGTGTACAGCCAGCCGGACACCGTCTGTGAAGATTCTTAACAAAATGCGTCCAACATGGCAAGGGTACGGCCGATAAGGGGGTGTCCATGCGATCGCCGAACAACCTTGCAACGGCAGTGACGATGGATCGCGGAGGCCACTCATACTGGCATTTCCGTGTCGATTCGAGCTGTCTGCACGCTTCTACGTAGCATTGACACGCCATGACCTGCGCCGTATCTTGTAATGTTAAGTCACTTAACTAGATGGCGAAACGGGCGCGGGCCACGGTGTTCGGGAAAGGGCGCCGATGCGGAGCTGACGATCACCGACCTGCCGCAGACAACACGTATGCGCCGCAGGCTCGGCGAGGGTGTGGCCGCACCATCCGTCCCGACGATCCTGTCGACTTCTATCCGACGTCGAAACAGTCGATGTGGTGGTGGTTCCCGGCCTGGAGCATGCGGTCGAGTAGCAAACGTCGCCACCCAGACCGTTGGTACCTGTCCCGGCTCCGTCGTCCTCGCCGTCACCACCAGAGAGGCATTGCCGTGAAATTCGGCCTGTTCTACGAGATGTTCGTTCCTTCAGCTGATCCCGAGGCAGAAGCGCGGATCGTGCGCAACACCGTCGATCAGATCGTCCACGCGGACAAACACGGATTCGACTACGTGTGGTTGTCAGAACATCACTTCCTCCAGGGCTTTTCGCACATGTCGGCACCCGAGGTCATCTTCGGGGCCGCCGCCTACCAGACCGATCGCATCCGGTTCGGATTCGGCCTCGCCCTGACCCCGCCGGCTTACAACCACCCGGTGCGTGTTGCCGAGAAGGTCTCGATGCTCGACTGTCTCAGCGGCGGACGGGTCGATCTGGGCTGCGGTCGATCGACGACACCAGCCGAACTGTACGGATTCGGACTCGATCCCGATGAATCCCGGGGGCAGTGGAGCGAGGGGCTCGAGGCAGTCGCACACCTCCTTGCGGAGGAGAATGTCGAGTTCGACGGCAGGTACGTGACGATTCCCAGGCGGACTGTCGTGCCGCGTCCTGTCCAGAAGCCCCATCCACCGTTATGGGTCGGAGGTGTGGGCCCTGGCGACGCCGAGCGTGCAGCGAAGAAGGGGCTGGGAATGCTGTTCTTCGCCCATAGGGCCGACTACGAGGTCCTGACCGCATCCACCGCTGCGTATCACGAGAACATCGACAAGGCCGAACCCATCTGCGGAATGGTGAACAACCAGACCGCCGGCTTCGTGAACGGCTTGGTGTCCTACGACCGGGACGAGGTGCGTCAGCTGGCCGCCCGCAAGACCGTCGAGCACACCTTCAACGGGTCCACTCACAGGCTGGCCGGCTGGCCCGCCGGGGAACCGCCGAATAGCTACGCGCACTTGAGGTCCGGCGAGAACGCCTGGGTCAACGAGGCGATCGCGATGGATCGCGCCACGGCCGAGGACTTCATGACCGAGGGTGGCTTCGTGATGGCAGGCAACCCGGACGACTGCGCCCCGTTCCTCGACGCCTTCCAGAAGAGCGGAGTCGACCAGGTCATCATCCACATGCAGATGGGCGACATGCCTCACGATCGGATCATGGAGTCGATCGAGATCATGGGCGGAGAACTCATCCCTCACTACCGATAGGAAATGGGGCACGCACGGAGGCGATCTCAAGGGATTGTGCCACTCGATCGGGGCGTTTGCGCTTGGTCGACGAGGAGCCCGCCGGCGTGGAGATCACAGCTTGCGTTGACCGGTCACCTGATCGTGGAATGCCTCGAGCTTGGTCAAGAATCGCCGGTAAGCCTGCATTTCGGCGATGTCGTCGTTGAAGACCTCGTGCCGGAGCTTCTTGGAGTACTCGTCGGCGACGGATGCCGCCACCTTGCCACTGTCTGTCAGATAGAGGCGGCGACGCTTCGCATCACCCGGATGCAGGACATCGATGACAAAACCCTTGTCCTTGAGCTTCCCGACCACCTGCGACGTCGCCGAACGAGTCACTCCCAACTGCGTAGACAGCTCCCCGCCGGTGATCCCCTGATTGCGGAAGATGAGCGCACACATTTCCGCTTCGACGAGGGTCATGGAGACCCCCTCTTCGCCGTAAGTGTGCGGCGTCCGACGTCCGATCTGGATTTTGTTGATGACGCGCAACAACGCGATGATGATCTCTTCGCCGAGATCATCACTCGACCGTCCGACAGCGTTGCCGCCATCGTCACCGTGCGGAATGCTTGGCGTGGTCATGAGTGGCCACTATACTATCCGGCCAGACGAGTGGGCCAGCCGCTCACAATGTTTGGGCTGGGGTAGGCGGTCTCGTCGGTGGGTCGATCACATCTGGAGTCACGGCTGATCACGCGCACGCGAACAGATCCACCACGTCGGAATCGGCCTCGATGTCATCGCGTCGGGGCGGGTTCGACGCAGATCCTCACGAGCGCGGAGCGCCGGTGCCTCGGCAGCACATGCCGTCGAGATCAGACCGGCCGGAGGCCATCGACCAGCCACCGGTCTCCGGACTTGACGGCGGAGACGATGACGCGGCTCCCTGCAGTCGATGGATTCGGTTCCGCTGACGTCGACGTCACCTGATTGAGAAGGAGGAGCAGCTCCGCTTGATTGGCGTCCAGTGATACCACCGAGGTGCCTGCCACCGTCACCTGGGTGTTCACCTGCTTTTCGCGTGCGCCGGGGATGACTGCTTGCTCGATCAGCTTCTGGTACTCCGGCCGGAAGTCCGGCGTGAGTCCGGTCGCCGCGTCGACCAGCTGCTTGTCAACCGTCGCGTGATCATAGGACAGCATCGCCGAAACCTGGTGATTCACCGCAGCTTTCACGGATTCTGCGGAATCGTGGATCTGAACTCGATCGTGGTTGGACACCGCGAGTACCGATGCGCCGGCCACTGCAGTGACGATGATGAGCGTGGCGGTCGCCAGACGCACTCGTCGTGTGCTCACCGACCGCGCGACCGCGAACCGCCGCTTGCTGCCACCATTCTCATCCAGCTGTGCGTGGTCGTTGGACGCGCGGTCGTCTTGTGTGCCTGGGTCATCGATGGGGGGAGCAACCGGTCTGTCGGCGTTCCCGGTGTCGGGCGCTGCTTCGGTCTGTGCTGGATTCGCGGTCTCCGGCTCACCGGACGACGGCGCGTTCCTGGAGAAGGTGATGCGGCCGAGAGGGCCGAGATCGATCGAGCTCATAGTACGAAGTCCACCTTCGAGATCGTCATCGGTTCACCGTTGGTCACTACGACGCGAAAACGGAAATCGCGGTCTTCGGGAGCCTCGGTGCCCTCATTGGTCACTTCGGCATGAGCGGCGACGAGCAGGGTGGCTGACGTGTCGTCCATCCGCTCGACCCCGATGGCGATGATCGAGCCGGTCGAGGCAACTTGCGCTTCCTTGACAATCTGCGCGTACGAACCGGACCGACTTGTGAATTCGGTCTTGAAGTCGCCGCTCGACTGGCTCAGGAGGCGCTGGACATCGGTGTCCGCGGTCTTCGAACTCACGGTCGTCAGGGCAAGAATTCCTTCGCGCGCAGCAGCGAGGTACTCCGTGCGCAAATGGTCTTGGTTGTTCAACTCGATGCGGTGCCAGATCTCGTGACCCAGGAAGGACACCGATGCGACCAGGCAGAGAACTGTGACAGCGGCTACGCCGCGTCTGCGGATGAGAGCGGACAGGCGTGCGCGCCGCGACGGTGCTGCGGTGTCATCGGCGTCGATCGAGACGGCTTCGGTGTCGACCTCATCGGGTTCTGTTGTGCTGGAGTCGGTGTCGTCCGGATCTGCGCTCGCTCCGGAGGCCTCGTCGACGACCTCTGGGTCGTCGCGGCTGTCATCGTGGCGTTCCGCGTCGTGGGGGACGTCGGTCATTTCTGTGGGCCCCGAAGCAGTTCTTGCCATGGTGTGCCTCCTCCGATCGTTCGGTGGTGGTAGACGGCGCCGTCTTCCGCGACGTAGGCGCCGGTTTCGTTGTCATAGGCCGAGGGCTGCACCCTCCCGATGAGACCCTGTTGGTCGGGATCGCCGGACCCGTCGATACTCGACGGCATCGGACCCTTCGGTTGATACGGCCGTGGGTCGCGGCACGCTTCCGGTGTCGGGGCGCGCCGACCGGGGACCTCCATGCAGGGCAGGTTCCGCGCGCCCCGGACATTCATCGGCGAGTTCTGCGGTATGGCGCAGTACTGGTTGGACGGCGGCGGGGCGTAGGACGTATCGGCGGGACTTCGTCGCTGTTCGGCGGGGAGATAGCCAGTGGTGCAGAGCGGTGAGCCCATCACGTGGAACTGTGCGGTGACGGCCTCATCGGACTCGCCCTTGTTGACCATGGTCTGGATTGCTGCGATCAAAGGAGGAGTCAGTACGAACAGTTGCTCTATCCCCGGGTTGTAGGTGACCGCGACCTGACCGAGGCTCACCAGGTTCGACAGCAGGACGGGGATCGTCGGCCGAAGGTCCTGAAGCAGTTGTTGTGCGGTCGCCGCCGTCCGAGGACTGTTGTCGATGATCGATCGGACATGTGGATCGCGGCCCTGCAGCTCTTCGGTGAAGCGAGCGAGTTCGTGAGTCCAGGTGGTGATGGCTTCTCTCGACCGGCCGTGGGGGCTGAGGAATGGTCCGAGTTCGTCGATCAACTCGATGAGGCTGTCGTCGTTGACGGAGGCGATGTCGGCTATGCGACGGGTCGAGTCGACGAGCCGAATCAGGTCATCTCGTGTGCCCACGAAAGTCCGGAAGGCAGCGTCGACCATGGTGCGGAGCTTTCCTTGCGGGATGGAGGCCAGCAGTTCGTTCGCTTGATCGAGTAGCGGCCCGATCTGCTCGGGGATGCTCGTCGCTGATCGAGGCAGCACATCACCGTCGGAAACAAAGGGTTCGGAATCGTCTGTCGGCACCAGGTCGATGAACTGCTCACCGATCGCTGACATGCTGTGGACGTTCACCCGCAGATCGGTGCGAGGAATCTCGACGTCGTCATCGAGCTTCATCCGTGCGGTGACTCCGTCGCGCGACACCTCGATCGACTCGACCAGTCCGATGGTCACACCTCTGTAGGTGACATTCGATCGTTCATACAGCCCGCCACCGACCGGAAGCTGCACGGTGACGACCATCTTGCCGACCCCGATCATCGACTGAACTTGAATGTAGGACAACAGCATGACCGTCACGGACACGACGGCGACGACCCCGAGGATGGCCAGTTGAATTCGGACCAGAGGGCGCATGTCAGTTCTCTCCGGAAGGGCGCGGTGGGGGAGGCGTCACGCCAGGGGTGGGTGTGGTCCCGGTGACCGGCCCCCTGATCGGATCGTCGGCGTCGGCGGCGCGACCGGGGTTCTGACCGAGCACCCCGGATGGCCCAGACGTGGTCCGTCCCAGAGGGGTTCCCCGGAGGAGGTCGGACCGGATCCGCGGAACGCTGAAGTCGAGCAGCGCGAAGAGGTTTGCATAGTCACCGCGGACGATGCGATCGAGTCTACTCAGCGGGAAGGGGAGTGTGAACGCCATGTCGAGCGAGTCCGTCAGCGATTGTCCAGAGTCGGCGAGCGACTTCAGAAATGGGTGGATGTTGGCAGCATTCGCTCTGATGTCTGCAGCACTCGCGGTGATGATCTGGCGTGCACTGTCGCCGAATCGATCGAGTGCGGTGATCGCCTCGCTGAGTCGACTGCGCCGGTCTGCGAGTTCACGCAGCGCCGGCTGAATTCTCACGATCGCGTCATCGAGCGTCTCGCTCTCGTCGGCGAACACGGTGGCAAGGCGATCGAGTCCGTTCAGGGCAGTGGTGATCTCACCGCGGCGCTGGTTCAGGGTTGCCGTGACCTCGGTGAGCTGGGATACAAGGCTGCGAACGGTGCCCTCGCGGCCGGACAGCGCGTCGTTGGCGCCCGTGACGATTTGACCCAACTGGGCCAGCCCACCCCCGTTGACAACCACCGATAAGGCCGACAGCGTCTGTTCGGTGGTCGGGTATGCGCTGGCATGCTCGATCGGAATCAGTGCGCCGTCGGTCAGCGCGCCCTCCGGTGCTTCCCCGACGGGGCTCGCGAGTTCGATGTGTTGGGAACCCAAAAGGCTTGTCTGACCGATCGAAGCGGTCGCATTGGCCGGCAGGACGACATCCCCGTTGAGGGATAGGCGAATCCGCGCATGCCAGCCGTCGAGTTCGATCGAGGAGATCCGACCGACCTCGACGTTGTCGACCAGAACCGGCGAATTCGGCGTGATGTTGGTGATGTTCGGCATGTCGACGAGTACCGAGTAACTGCCTGGGCCGGTTCCCTGCCCACCCGGCAGAGCGAGCGAATCGACTCCTTGCCATCCGCACGACGTGGAAGCCAGCATGACGGCCACCGCGATGCCGGGTAACCCGACTCGTCGTCGATTCATCTCGGCACCTCCGGCAGAAGAAGTTTCGCGAGATTCGACGGCACGACGTTGGCGGCGGGAGGAGGGCCCGTCAAACCGGGGATTCGGGTGGCGATCCCCGGTTCGCTGGATATCACTTGGCCGGGATCGGCGAAGCTGCTTCGTGTCGGCATGGTGAGGATGTTCGGGTATGAGGTCTTCAACTGGTTCAGGTAGGCGCCGAGATACTGCACGCACAGGTCCGCGCCACGACCGCTCGTCGGTGTGCCGACAGCTGCCACTCCGCCACATACCGCCTGAACAGGATTCTCGAAGTTGGCCGCGGAGAAGACACCGGTCATCCCGCCGACCGCCGGCTTGTAGATGTTGTAGAAGTTCGACAACTGAGTCGGTGCTTGATGCAGTAACCCTTCGATGTTTGCGCGCTGTGCCGCCAGAGTGCTGGTCACGTCGGCTGCCGCATCGACATTGGTGATCAGACCATCACGGTTGTCCGTGATGAACGACTGGATGTCGGTCATCAGGGAGTCCAGGGTGACCAGCGCGCCGCCCACATCAGACCGGTTGTCGCCCAGAACTTCTGCAACAATCGCCAGGCGGTCGTGCAGGGCCTCTACCTGGTTGTTGCTGCCGGACATCGCGGTGACGAAGACCTGTAGGTTGCGGACGACGGCGAAGAGGTCGTCCCGACCATCCGATATCACCGTCATGGCTCGCGAGAGCTGGGTGATCGTGTCGTTGACCTGGTCGGCGTGCGGTGCAAGGACGTCGGCGCCTGTGCTGACCAACTGTGATGCCGATCCGGGATCGTCAGGTCCCTTCGCACCCACCTCGCGGGTGATGTCGCCCAGTGCGTTCTTGATGTCGTCCCACTCCATCGGAACCACTGTGCGATCCAGTGGGATCGTGCTCTCGGCGGGCAGAGGTGTTCCAGACGTGTAGGCGGGAGTGAGCTGGATGGTTCGGCCCGCGACCAGGCTCTGCGCGACAAGTGCGGCCGACACGTCCTGCGGTACCCGCACGCCAGGATTCAGACGCAACCTGACTTCGACGTGCCCGGGAGTGGGGGTCAAGGACTCGACCACGCCGACGGGCACCCCCAGTACGGTTACCTGGTCACCGGGATAAATGCCTGTACCAGAGGTGAATTCGGCGGTGACCTGATACGAGTCCGGTCCACGCTGAGCGATCCACACCATCGAGGCGACAGCAACGATGACCGTGAACACCGCGGCGATGAGCTTGCGCATCAGCGGCCTCCTGTCGGCGCAGACTGTTCGACGATGGCATCGACCAGTGGTTGCAGGTAGGCGACCGGTACCAGGTTTCCGACGAAGGCGGTGAAGAACGGACCGGTCGCCACGCTCTCTCCTAGGGCCATCGAGAAGTTCCTGAGCCCGGGAATGGCCTCAGAGATCGCCTGCTTGTTCTTTTGAAGCACCTGCAGGACTGTCCGCAGCTTGGCCATCGCCGGGCCGATGTCGACGCGATTCTCACGCAACAGGGCCGAGAGTTGCTGCGCCAGGTATCGGGTTCCGATGATCAGACGTTCGAGTTCGGCACTGCGGGACTGTAGTTGGCCCAACAGGCGGTTCGCATCGAGGATCAGCGTGTTGATCTGTTTGCTGCGCTGTGCAAGCACAGTGGTGAAGCTGCGAGTTCTCGTGAGCAGAGTTCGAAGCTGATCGTCGCGCGAGCTGATCGTCTCAGCCATTCGTTGCACGCCCGTCAACGCACCGTTCAGGGACGGCGACGAGGTCTCCAACACGTCGCCGGCGGCGCGAAGAGCCGCATCGACCGAGGCGCCGTCCGTGCCGTCGAGCGTGGCCCCGGCATCGTCGAGGGCATCCGTCAGTGAGTAGGGCGATGTGGTCTGACTCAACGGGATCGGGGTGTCGTGCGACAGAATTCCCACTCCGCCGGGAGTCACCTTCAGTGCGCGTTTGCCGAGGGCCGAAGTGGTGACGATGCTGATGCGGGTGGCATCGCGAAGTTCCACCGGTGAATCGACACTGAAGGAGACCTCCACCCGATTGCCGTCGAGTTCGATGTCATCGACCTTGCCGACCTCGACGCCGGAGAGCAGGACGGTGTCTCCCGGGCGCAGGCTACCGACCTCGGCGAAGTGCGCTCGGTACGTGTCGTGGGAGAAGGCCGCCGGGATTCGGTCGTACGTCAGGGCCAGAACGACCACCAGCACCGTCAGGCCGACACCGATGGCGGCCACCTTGCGCGGAGGCATCTCTCGAAACGTCCGGGTCTCACGCTTCGTCACTTCGCACACCTGCCGTCGGTTTGGTCGAGAAGAGGGATGTCCAGGTTCTTCCCGTCGGTTCCGGTCAGCCGGAGGACGCCTTGGCAGGCATACAACTGGAAGCCGGCGCCGTATGCGCCCATCCGCGCGAGACGTCGGTACGCGTCGGGAAGCGCAGCCAGTGTCGAGTCCAGCATCGCGCGTCCGGCAACCAACTGTCCGGCCGTGCGGTCGAGTTGGACCACGGTGGCACGCACGTCCGAGCGAACGGCGCCCAACAGGCCACCGGCAGCGAGGGTGGCCCGCTCCAGGCGCGTGACGATCTCGTCCATCGGATCGCCGCGGTTGGCGAATTGGTCGACCAGCAGTTGTAGGTGCTCGACCGAGTCCGACACCTGATGCCTGCGGGCGTGGGCCGTGGCCAGGACCACGTTGAGGCTGGATATCAGCTCGCCGATCACCGCATCCTGGTCCGCGAGCATGGTGGTGGTCGATCCGGTGCTGGCCAGCAGGGTGTTGATGTTCTCGCCCTGTCCTTGGAGTACACCGATGAGCGCGTTCATCAGGCGATTGAGGTCGTCGCCACGGACGCTCTGGAACAACGGTTTGAATCCGCCCACCAGCGAATCGATGTCGAGCGCGGGAGCAGTTCGGGCCAGCGGGATGACACCACCGGGTCCCAATGCTCTCCCGGGTTTCGGGTCGCCGCGCGTGATCTCGAGATATCGGTCGCCGGTCAGGTTCTCGTAACGGACTAACGCTCGGTTACCTGTGTCGAGCGGGCGCTCCTGCGACACAGTGAAGGCGACTCGGACCTCTGCGTTCGCATCCAGTTCCACTGATTCGACCTTGCCTACCGGGACCCCGGCGACCCGCACGTTCTGTCCCTGTTTCAGCCCGGAGGCATCGCTGAAGACGGCTTCGTATTCATGGGTCGAACCCGACCGGAAATTCCCGAACACAACGATCAGTGCGCTGAGGATGAGAAGCATGACCGCCGTGTAGCAGGTCACCTTGATCATGGTTGCGCGGCCTTGTGTACCGGTCCTCATCGGCCGGACCTGACGGGCCGGCCGACCAACGAGGTGAGCAGATCCTGAGGCAGAACTCGCAGAGACGAGGGCTCACCACGGTATGGGTTCACGCCCGTGTCGGTCACCAGGTAGGGCGCGGATGCACCGGGCGGGACGTTGGGCAGCCCGAAGCATCGGGGACCGCCGCTCGCGCCGACCACGGGCAGATTGCCGGGGTATCCGTAGAACGGCACGCCGGGAAGGAATCCGATGTCCAGATGAATCCCCGGATACTTGGCCGATCCCAACGCCGGGAGGCCCTTCTCGAGGAGGTTGTCCATTCCTTTGATGGTGCAGGTGAACGATGGTGCGTAGACACGCATGAGAGTCGTCGTGGGTGACAAGAGATCGAACGCCGAGATGAGTGGCTCCTTGTTCGTCTGGAGTACGTCGGTTCCGACTGCGGACAGGCCCATGATGTTGGTCAGCATCACGTCGATCTGGGGGGCCTTGTCGGTGATCGTGGTGGCCGTGGTCCGAACGCGGGACGCGATCGCCATCAGCTCTGGAGCGTTCGGCGCGTAGGCCAGTAACGCGTCCGCAGCCGCGTCGAGCGTCGGTCCCAGGCCTGCGCGAGGCGAGTTGACCCGTTGCAGAAGTGTGTCGATCTGATCGATCGCGGCGCCCAGCCCCGCTCCGCGGCCATCGCCGAGTGCGGCGGCCAGGGCGCCGAGCGTCTCGTTGAGCTTCTCGGGCTGGATCTGTCGGAGCACGTCGGAGAGATTCTGGAAGACGGTGTTGATCTCGACGGTGACGTCCTCGGTGCTGATGACATCGCCCGCGGCCATCGAGGCGGTGCTGGGTTGTTCTGGCGCAACGATATTGACGTACTTGGACCCGAAGACAGTGGTCGAGGTGATTTCGATCCGCGCGTTGGCGGGGATCTCCGACAGGACATCGGAATCGATGTTCACTGCAAGGCGCGCGGTGCGGTCGTCGTTCTTGACCGTGCCCACGCGACCCACCTCCACTCCTCGATAGGTGACCTTCGATCCGGGCTTCATCAAGAGACCGGATCGCTTCGCGACGATGGTGATCTCCTCGGATCGGATGAACCCGCCGTTGAACGAGACGGCCGCCACGACCATCGTGAGCGCCACTGTCACCGTGAGACCGAGCGCGTACAACTTCCTTCGGTGGTTCTGCATTGGTGACCGCTCGCTAACTCGACAGGTGGAAGTTGCCGGTGGCGCCATAGACAGCCAGTGAGATCAGCAGCGTGACACTGACAACGACGATCAACGACGCGCGAACGGCCCTGCCGACTGCGCGGCCGACTCCGTCGGGCCCACCCGAGGCGGTGAAGCCATAGTAGGTGTGTACCAACATGACTGCGGCTCCCATGGCGATTGCCTGAAAGAACGACCAGAGGATGTCGACCGGTTGCAGGAAGGTCCGAAAGTAGTGGTCGTAAAGGCCACCGGACTGGCCGTAGATGCTCACGGTCGCGAATCGACACGCGTAGAACGACGCGATCATCGCGGCTGAGTACAACGGGATGACGACCAGGGTCCCCGCCATGATCCTCGTGCTGATCAGGTAAGGCAGTGGGCGGATGCCCATTGTCTCGAGCGCGTCTATCTCTTCACTGATGCGCATGGCGCCCAACTGGGCGGTGGACCCCGCACCGATCGTCGCCGAGAGTCCGATGCCTGCGACCACGGGCGCGGCGACTCTGACGTTGATGAACGCTGCGAGGAAGCCGGTCAGGGATTCGATGCCGATGTTTCCCAGCGAACTGTAGCCCTGAATGGCGATCGTCCCTCCGGTGAAGAGGGTGAGTGAGGCAACGATGACCACCGTTCCGCCCACGACCGCCAGCGCTCCTGTGCCCATGCCGATCTCGGCGATGAGCCGGATGACATCCTTTCGGTAGTGGCGGAGCGCCTGAGGTATCCCCCTGACGGCGGCGACGAAGAACTCGACCTCGCCGCCGACGTCGTCGACTGCCGCCGAGACGCGTCTCGCCCGTCGCCGCGAACGCGCAACCAGATCCGATCCAGCCAACACCATGACCTATCCTCCCGTCACTTTCACGCCGATGGCGGTGACCAGAATGTTGATCACGAACAGACCGATGAACGCATAGACGACCGTTTCGTTGACGGCTTCGCCCACGCCCTTTGGTCCGCCCTTGGCGGTCAGTCCCCGATAGCACCCGACGAGACCGGCGAGCATTCCGAACAGTCCCGCTTTGATCACCGCGATCATCAGCTGGCTCAGTCCGGTGAGGAGCGTCAAGTTCCCGACGAAGGCGCCCGGGTTCACGTCTTGAAACAGAACGGAGAATGCGAATCCGCCCAATATGCCTATTGTGCAGACCAATCCGTTGAGCAGAACCCCGACGAACGCGGAGGCCCACACCCGTGGGACCACGAGCCGCTTGACGGGGTCGACTCCCATCACCTCGAGGGCCGCGATCTCGTCGTGGATCGTGCGGGCGCCCAGATCCGCGCAGAGCGCAGTTGCGCCCGCGCCCGCGACGATCAGCACAGTGACCATCGGCCCGATCTGGGTGATCGTGCCGAATGCGGCGCTGGCGCCGCTGAGATCGGCGGCGCCGAGTTCGCGGAGCAGAATGTTGAGGATGAAGGTGACGAGCACGGTGAACGGAATCGCGACAAGGACTGTCGGAACCGTTGACACCCGCGCGATGAACCAGGTCTGATCCATGAATTCTCGGAACTGGACCGGACGCGCGAAAGTGAATCGGAACGTGTCCAGGGTCATGGCGAAGAAGCCGCCTACAGCATCGATGCCGTTGCCCAATCTTCCCCTGGCCGAGAAGAATCCAGTCGACAGTCTGGACCTGAACTCGGCGTGCTCGGACACCGACCGCGACCCGGTTTCACTGCTCGTCATCGAACCTCCTCCCCGAACGAATCCTGAGCATACAGATTGGTTCGATGTGTGTGTTCAGAATTGGCAGGACCGATCGCTTCCTGGTCGTAAGGTGATGCCAACACGGTCGGGCACTCCGGTGAAGGTGAGAATGTGGCACGTAGAACAGGTTGGGGCGGTTCGCTGCCCGTCGACGACGCGGACGCAGCCAAGCGCATAATCGACGCCACGCGCGTGTTGATCGAGACGACCGGCTCGACCGTGACACTGACCGACGTGACCAAGGCGCTCCAGGTGACGCGACAAACCGTGTACCGGTATTACCCCGGGATCGATGCACTTCTGCAGGCAGTGGCCCTGGACATCGGGAGTCGCCTCGCGGACCAACTCGTCCGCGACGTCGGCGACATCACGGAGCCGTCGGAGGCGATCGTGGAATTGATGGCCTGCACGATCGAGAGGGTTCGAGGTGATCGCGCGGTGATGTACCTGCTCACCACCGCCAACACAGCCGACTTCAGTGGTGGGATCACCGACGACATCTCGCAGGAGTTCGCGGTGGCTATGCTTCGGCGGCTCGAGGTCGATTGGGCGGCCGCCGGCCTCGACGACGCCGGTCTGCGCGAGCTGTCTTCGTGGCTGTTGCTGATCATCGACGCGTTCGTCTCCAGTGCGCGCGAACCTCTGGCCACCGGACCTGGGTTGCGGAGCTACCTGCGGACCTGGCTGGCGCCCGCAATCGATGCACTGGTGTTGCCGGCAACCGATGAGGCGGCGCCGTCACGCCCGGGGGGCGTGATCTCGGCGCGGGCCTCAGCGAAGAGACGGTCGGCGCGATGACCCCTCTGGCAACAGTCGAGCCCATGGAGGTCAAGCCCGATCCACAGGGTCGGGCCCGTGATCTCCGACGGTGACGAGGCGCTCTGCCGCATAAAGCCATTCGAAGGGTTCGGACTTCTGGGCGAGCATCAGTGGTTCCCAGATGAACTCACGTCGCCGCTGCATCCGGGTGAACAGCCACAGTAGTTCGAGTGCCTTGCGATCCGGGCCACGGTCGACGATCTCTTTGAGGGCGTGGAGTCCGGCTTCGCGGGACGGCGGAGTCGACCCGAGAACCTGCCGCATGTCTGCGATGTCGGCTGCTTCCAGTCCGGGTCCGAAGCGTCGTTCGCGTTCGAGCGCTTGTGCGATCGCCACGCCGCCCCGAACGAGGAAGACGTCCCAGTCGTCTGTCGCGATGGGCAGACAGTTGCCGGCGAGGTGATCTACGAGGTAGCGATGAAGATCGCTGCGAGCGGGCTCTCCTTCGTCGGTGGCCACTGGGAGATCAGGTCCTTCGACGCGGACACCGTGCGCTTCACAGAGTGCATCGGTGAGTCCGCGTCGAAGTGTCACGTCCCAGCCGAACGAAGGCAGCATGCTGGGTACGGCGGCGTCGGGGAACTGGATTCGAGGTGACAGGCCGAGGGGTGAGAGGACCATGGCCAACACCGTGTAGTAGCAGAGAGTGGACCGCTCTATCGTCCGGCCGCTGAGTTCCTGGTAGCGCTGGAAGACATTTGCCAGCTCTCCGACCGGATAGAGCATGTTGCGCATTCGCATCACACCTAGGTCGGAAATGGGGTCACCGACATGGCTCAGTTCCCAGTCGATGAGCGCGGTGATGCCGGATCCGTCGTGCATGAACTGACCCGGGCCGGTGTCTCCCTGAACCCAACATGCCTCGGTGCGGCCCCGCGGGATGTTGTTGTGCAACCACCACACGGCAAAGTCGAGCAGGGGCTCCGGGCCGATGAGGTCGCGGGCGAGACCGTAATCGGTTTCCATGTATCTGAAGAGGCCGTCGAGTGCGAGTTGTTCCGGCGACGTGGGAATGGTCTGGACCGCCGGCATGGACTGCGGTGTCAGGGCGTGGAGGGCAACGAGATTGGCGATGAAGTCGTCGAGGACGCCCTTGCTGTCGTCGGTGTCCTCGACGAGCTCGTTGGTACCGTTCACTCTCTCCATCGCGATGACGCGGACCTTCTCGTCGAACCCGTAGAGATGCGGCACCTTCACGTCGGTGTCCTGGAGGGCCTGCAAGACTGCTGCCTCGTGGGCGACGTCGAAACGCGAGAGAAACGCCGACAGGTCGACGTACTCGGGATCGCGTTCGTAACGCAGGACCAGCGGGACGACCGAATCGTCCGGTAGTCGAACATCGACGAAGAACTGGGGACGCCAACGGCCCTGGTGCTCGACGTTCTCGACGATCCCGCCGATCAACTGCTCGACCCAGTCGCGTACTGCGTTTTCGAGTTCCATGGTCGCCACTCAGGCTTCCGCGAAAAAGCCGCCGCTGAAGAGCGGGAGATCGAGATGTGTGTGGACTCCGGGCGGTGCTGCGACGACGGACGGCATCGCGTTGACCGTCTGCACACCGGTCATCAGGACGTCCGGCTGCTTGGCATCGAACTCTGTGCTGGTCTCGATGCGGGTCTCCAAGCATGGATCGCCGACGACACGAACGCTCCACGCTCCGTCGCCATATGGCCATTCCGCGGGAGCGACATCCTCACCCAGCACCCAGACCCACTGATTCTCCACCCTGATCTTGCCGTTCTTGTAGGCGCGCAGCGTGATGCGAACAGCTCCTACTTGCCCGGGTTCGACGTTGTACACCGGAGTGACGATCTCTCGAGGCGTCGGGGCCACTTCCCAGTCGAGGGTGACATCGTCGAACTCGAGGCCCGTCGCGTCGGCGAACATCTGCAGTGAGGCATAGAAGGAGCTCTCGGTCACAACTTCTCTGGGAAAGCGCACCAGCGGCTCTTCAACTGGTTTGCCGAAGCCGATGTAGTCGCCGATCTGGCGCGATGTGTACCGCGACATGTCGACCATCTCGGTCATGTAGATCGTGTCGATGGTTCTCGTCAGTCGACACAGCGAGATCGGCCAGACATCCATCATGTAACCGGGGTTGATCCCGGAACTGTGAAACGAGACTCCACCTGTTGCGCAGGCTTTCTCGAGGCGCTCGCGCAGCGGACTGGACTTGATGATCTGCGGATAGATGTGGACACTCACCGCAGTTGAACAGACGTTCTTTCCCGATTCGAGCAGTTGACAGATCTGATCGAGCGCGGCCTCGGGGTCGCGCGTCTCGCCGAGGGCGTTATAGGCCACCACGTCAGCGTCGAGCCCGAGGATGGCCTCGAAATCATCCGTCGCAGTGACGCCGACCGGAGCTGTCCCGGCGATGGTCCCGGCATCGACGCCCACCTTCTGAGGCGAGAACGCCAGGAGGCCGACCAACTCCATGTCCCGCCGCCCGAGGATCGTGCGCAGGCTGTGCGTACCCACGGTGCCAGTGGCGACCTGTATGACTCTCAACTTCTCCATCCGGACCTCTCCCTTGTTGTTAAGGCACTTAACAGTGCTGCTGATTATCATGCCCAGTTGGGAGTTGCGCAGCGTATTCGCGGTATCGGGAACGGCGGTCTGGTACAGCACCTGACGGTGCGCACATCGGCAAGGCGACGAGAGACAACGACAGCACGCCGCGGCCGCAGCGGGAACCGATGACGAACGTCTGCTCTTCGGCGTGGCACTCCAGGAGTGAGATGACGTGGAGCGAGATCGACGGACGTACACCCGAGCCGTGCCCATGCGTCTGGGTCGCGTAGGTGAGAGTGCGTCGGCCCCTGCTGGACCGGGGCGCAGCCGAGCGCACAGCAGGCAGTGCTCGTCTCGGCCCGGCGCCCGGATCGGGCGGATCGACGGCCGGCAGGTGGGAGTGCTCCGGAGGGACGACGGCCCGAAGTAGACCGAAAAGAGCTGTTCAACAGAAGATGTCGGGTCCGCCAGGTGTCAAGGCACGACTGGCGATCTCAGTGAACGGAGGACGACCGCAACTGCAGTAAGGCGTCAATCAGTGCGGGTGCACCACCGCGGACGTGAGACAGGTCGGGATAACCGAGCGCGTGCAGTTGGCGCACCGTCGGTGCCGAGCCGCGCTCGGTGTTGCAGACGACGACAATCGACCTGCCATGGTCGATCAGGGCGGGGGAGTGCTCATGACGTCCGAAGAGCGCGGCGACGTCGGACTTCTGAACATGAACACCACCGGGGAGCAATCCCACACCCTGCGCGGGATTGGCACGCACGTCCAGGAGGACGGCACCGTCCAGGATTCGGTTGACGACACCTTCCGGGTCGAGCAGCGCTTCGTCGGCATCGAAGTACGACCGACCGGTGACATCGCCGGTCAGCGATCCGAGCGCGTCGATGACGGCCTCCTCGGCGGCTTCATCCAGGGAGACGGCGCAGGTGTGGCGGGTGATGTCGAACGCGGAGACATGCACGGCCGGGGCGCAGATGTGTCCGCCGAGAGACCGCACGGCGAGGTCGATCCCACTCTGCCGGGAATCGATGTGCGAGGGTGCGTCTCCGGCGGCTATCACCACGACGGGCATGTGTGCGAGAGCCGTCTCCGGCAGTAGTTCGAGCAAGGACTTCGTGAGCCCTGCGTACTGGCCCTTGACCACCGGGGTGCACACCACCAGTGCGTCGGAGGCGGAGATCGCCGCGACCATGTCCTCCACCGACGGATGCGTCGTGTCGCCGTCGATGACCGCATCCGGATCGACAGCCGATGTCTCCACGCGGAGGCTGGTGTGCCCCTCGATGTCGAGTGTCTCCGAGACGAACTCGGCGACAGCCGATGCCGGCGAATCCGTCAGCCGGCTTCCGACCAGCAATGCGATGAGTGCCACGACAACCTCCAGAGCAACTGTTCGACGCAGACGGCGACGACACCACAGAGGATTCCCTATCAACCCGGTAGGGGGGTAGAGATTTGATTCCGGTGATCGTAATCCCCGCTACGGCTCCCATCACGAGCGCGGCGTCAGTCGTCGATTGTGGGGGGCTGTTGGGAAGCGTCAGGGCTCTGACCAGCGGCGCGATCACCGAAATCGCCTGGCGGCGTGAGGTTCGCGTCGCGGCTTGCGACCGTGGTGGGCGTCGATCTCGAGCACCTGGGTCGGGCGCGCCTGCGTCACGGACACGTTGATCCCTACCAGAACGGTGGGCAATAGTTCTCTCCGTTCATCGCTGTGCGTCGAGGAGGTCCCATGAGCGTGACAGCAGGAGTCGACCGTCGATCGGTCGATACCGATCCATTCACCGTCGGCGGTCTCGGTGACCGCAGCGCGGCGCTGCGCGCCGTGACACGCATCGCGCCCGCGGTGAGCGACCGTGCGCGGTCCACCGACATCCCACATCCGGAAACCTTCGCCGACATCAAGGCATCCGGGCTCCCCGCCTATATCGTTCCCGCCGAATTAGGCGGCGGCGGAGCGGATCTGGCTGATGCATCCGCTGTCATTCGTGCACTGGCGGCCGCCGACGCGTCCGCGGCGCTGGTCCTGACCATGCACTACATCCACGCCACCCGGCTACTCAGCGGCACGACGACACCCGCTCTGACCGGGGTGGCACAACAGCTGGCCAGCGACAATCTGCTGTTGAACTTCGCAGCGAGTGAGGGCCGCAGTGGAGCGCCCAGCAGAGGCGGAACGCCTGAGACCACCGCCGTCAGAACAGCTGCCGGCTGGGAGCTGCACGGCCGTAAGCGATATGTCACTGGTTCGATCGGCCTCGACCTGATCCTGGTCACCGCTCGCGTGCAGATCGCCGACGAGGCCGCTGTCCACACCTTCGTCGTACCGGCCTCGAGTACGGGCGTTCGCATCGAAGAGACCTGGGACACCTTCGGTCTACGCGGAACGGCCTCACACGATGTCGTCCTCGACGGTGTGGTCGTACCGCTCGACGCCGCCGCGACCGCGTACGACCCCAACACCAATGTCGACCGTTCCGACACGTTCTACAACTGGTGGTCCCTGCTTCTCGCGTCGGTCCACCTCGGCATCGCCACGGCGGCCCGAGCCACCGCGCTCGACTTCGCGTCCGGGTCCCGCAACGACGGGCAACCCGGCGCTCGGTACGAGCAGCCGCGCACCCGAGCCCACGCCGCAGCGCTCGAACTGGCCCTGCTGCAGGCCGAAACGTTGCTGCACGGTGGTCTCGCCCGCGTCGGGCGGGACGGGGGCGGCGTGCCCGGACTCGGCCCCGCCGTCAAGGCGCTGGTACATCGTCATGCCACCGAGGCCGTTGATGCGGCCGCACGTCTGGTCGGCGGTGCCTCGGTCTGGAACTCCTCCGATCTCTCCCGGTATCACCGCGACCTGCGCGTCGCGATGTTCAACCCACCCAACGACGATGTCGTCGCCGACCGTGTCGCCGACATCGTGTTTCAGGTCGGAGGCGGCACGTTGCTGGCCGATTCGGAAGGAAGCCACCGGTGACGACCACACGACGTCTGTCGCTGCATTTCAACATCAGTGGTGTCGGACATGCCAACTACGCATGGCGGCACCCGGACAGCCAGACGCATCGCGCGCTCGACCTGGACTACTACGCGCAGCTCGCCCAGACCGCCGAGCGGGGGAAGTTCGACTCGATCTTCATCGCCGACACCCCCGCGCTCCGTCCGGACCCGAACGACGTCCTCGCGAACACCCCGTTCGAACCGATCACCTTGTTGTCAGCACTTGCAGGCGTGACGAGCCACATCGGTCTGCTCCCGACGGTGTCGACGAGCTACTCCGACCCGTATACCGTCGCGCGACAGATCGCGTCTCTGGATCTCCTCAGCGGGGGGCGCGCGGGCGTCAACCTGGTGACCTCTGCGGGCGACGCTGTGGCACGAAACCATGGTCGCGACAACCACATCGGCCACGCTGAACGCTACGAGCGGGCCCATGAGTTCGCCGCCGTCCTCACGAGGTTGTGGTCGAGCTGGAAACCACATGCACTCGTCATCGACCGGGACACCGGGGTGATGGCCGACCGCAGCGGGATCGAGACGATCGACCACCGTGGCCGCTTCTTCCAGGTGGCGGGACCGCTGACCGTTCCGCCGTCTCCGCAGGGCAGGCCCGTCATCGTGCAGGCCGGCGCCTCGTCGAGCGGAATCGACTTGGCCGGCGCACATGCTGAGGCGGTCTACGCACGGTCTCTGTCCATCGGCGAGACCACCGAGACCCGACGGCGAGTCCGGGAGAGCGCGGTCCGGCACGGCCGTGCGGCCGACTCCGTCAAGGTGCTCCCGGGCCTTGTCCCGTACGTGGCGAAGACGTCGGCGCAGGCGCGCGACCTGGTCCGGCATATCGAAGATCTCACGCAAGTGGGCCCGGATGCCGTGCGGTGGCTCGGCGGGATGATCGGCGTGGACCTGAGCGGTTATGCGCCCGACGACCGCGTCCCGGTCGAACTGTTCCCGGAGCCGGACGATTTCAACGGATCGGTGACCGGTCTCGTCCAGCTGCGCCATCTGGCGTCGACGGACGCGCCGACCATCGGGGAGCTCGCGCGACGGGTCAGTGGGCTGGCGCCCCTGGGCATGTCGGCGATCGTGGGGAGCGGCGCCGAGGTCGCCGACACCCTGGAGCACTGGTTCACCAGCGGCGCCGCCGACGGGTTCAACCTCATGATGCCCATCGCGCCGGGCGGTATCGAGACGTTCGTCGACGAGGTCGTACCCGTGCTGCAGGAACGCGGACTCTTCCGGGCGGAGTACACGGCGGCAACGCTCCGATCGAACCTCGGTCTCGAGCTCGCTTCAGACGGTCGCGTCTGACGACATGTCGAACCAGGGAAGGTGAATCGATGCGCATCTCGGCGAAGTCCGACTATGCCCTTCGTGCGCTGCTCGAGTTGGCCGCGCACCCCGACGACTTGGTCAGCTCGGAGCACCTCGCGAATAGCCAGAACATCCCCCACAAGTTCCTCGAGGCAATCATGTCGGAGCTCAGGAGGACATCGTTCGTCGTCAGTCAGCGAGGTACCGGTGGGGGACATCGACTGCAGAGGCCGGCGTCCGACATCGCACTCGCCGATGTCCTGAGGGCGCTCAACGGGCCGCTGGTCTCCGTCCGCGGCGAGTGTCCCCAGGACCTCGGATACGACGAACCGGCGGCCAATCTGCAAATGGTGTGGGTCGCCATGCGCGTGGCCCTTCGCACAGTGCTCGAGACCGTCACCTTGCAGGACCTCGTCGACGGCACGCTTCCGGCAACCATCACCGAGCCCGCCGCCGCCCCGGACGCCTGGATCAGCCACACGTACGACCCACAGAGCCCCACCGCCGTCCGCCCCCACCAGCAGTAGACCCCAGTCTTCACCCTTCAAGCACAGGAGATTCAGTGAGATCCCTTCGTAGCACCGTTGTCTCGACCGCTCTCGCGGTCGGCCTCGCCCTCGGCCTCGTCGGTTGCAGCACGTCGGAACCGGCATCCGATTCGGCTGCGGGCAGCAGCAGTGTGGTGATCCCCGAGGCGAAGTTCAGTCAGGAACTGCACGATCGATTGCCGCAGTCGGTCCGAGACGCCGGAGTTCTCAAACTTGCCGGCTTCCAGTTCCCGCCCTACGCCTACTACGCCAAGGACGGCACCACTCTGCAGGGGATGTACGTCGAGGTTGCTGCCTCGTTGGAGAAGGTGTTCGGCGTCGACGTCGATTTCACCGTGGAACCGTCCATCGGCGACGTCACGAGCGCGCTCAAGAGCAAGCGCGCCGTGGCCAGCCTGTCGTCGCTGGCCGACCTGTCGACCACCGAGGAGTCGTTCGATTTCGCCGACTGGATCCGCGAGTACGTCGTGTTCCTCGTCAAGAAGGGCAATCCGGAGAAGATCACGGGACTGGAGAGCACGTGCGGTACGACCGTCGCCACGTTGCAGGGCGGACCGTCGGAGAAGGTTCTCAACGACTACACCAAGGAGTGCACGAAGACCGGCCGCGAACCGATCACGATCACGACCTTCGCCGACCAGAATGCAGCGGTGCTCGCAGTACGTTCGGGTCGTGCGGATGCGGCCTTTTCGCAACAGATCCCACTGACGTACTACGTCTCGCAGGACCCGAACTTCGAGCTCGCCGGAGTCAATCAGGCCAACGGGTTCCCCAATCTCTACTTCGGGGCATACGCCCTGAAGGGCGACCCGATCGTCGATACCCTGCTGGGTGCCTTCGAGGCGCTTCGGACCGACGGGCTGTATGACGCATGGCTGCAGAAATACGGCATCGAGTCGAACCGACTCGAGAAGTTCGGCATCAACCTCGCCACGAAGACGCCGGAAACACGATGAGTGCCAACACGATCGAGGCCGGTCACAACGCTCCGGCCATACCGGCCGTTGATGTCGCGAACGCCGTCGCCCGACCGCGACCCGTCCGGTGGTTGCTGGCCTCGGTCGTGCTGGCCGCATCCGCCGCGATCCTCCTCGGTGTCGTACGCAACCCGAACATCGAGTGGTCTGTCGTTCTCGAGTACCTGACCTACCCGTCGATCCTGAAAGGCCTGTGGACGACGGTATGGCTGACGGTGGGTTCGATGGTTCTGGGCACACTCGGCGGTACGCTCCTGGCGCTCGGGCGGAATTCGGCCAACCCACTGTTGCGTGCGCCGGCGGATGTCTACGTCTGGTTCTTCCGCGGCACACCGCTGCTCATCCAACTGATCTTCTGGTACAACTTCGCGATATTCTTACCTCGCATCGAGCTGCACGTCCCGTTCACCGACATCACGGTGCTCTCCGAATCCACCAACGACGTGATCAAGCCGTTGATCGCCGCGTTGCTGGGACTCACATTGCACGAGGCGGCATACATGTGTGAGATCGTTCGCGCAGGCATTCTCAGTGTGTCTCAGGGGCAATCGGAGGCCGCCAAGGTTCTCGGACTCAGCTCCAGTCAGATCTCCCGTCAGATCGTGCTGCCGCAGGCGATGCGCGTGATCATCCCGCCCACCGGCAATCAGGTCATCTCGATGTTGAAAGCAACCTCTCTGGTGTCGGTCATGTCGGTGTTCGATCTGTTCTATTCGGCACAGACGCTCTATACGAACAACGGGAAGATCATCCCGCTGCTCGTGGTCGCCTCACTCTGGTACCTGGTACTGACCAGTGTGCTCTACATCGTCCAGGCTCGCCTCGAGCGCAGATACGGGCGCGGCGTGGCCACCCGTCGTCCCGCGACACGACGACGGATTCCTTTTCAGCGCAACATGTCCGGAGCGACCACATGATCACGGCGACTACAGAGGCCGCGCAAACGACGACAGCTGACCCGCTGCTGCGGGTGGCCGGGGTGAGCAAGAGCTTCGGTGCCCTGCGGGTGCTCGATCACGTCGACCTCTCCGTCGCGAGGGGGGAGGTCCTCGGCATCGTCGGACCGTCGGGTTCAGGAAAGTCGACACTGCTCCGATCGATCAGTCAACTCGAGGAGATCGACAGTGGGGCAATCTGGTTCGACGGAGAGCTGCTCGGCTACGAGACCCGGGGTACGCGGCTCATCCGGCTGCGCGACAGCGACCTGACCCGCCAGCGCCGCCGCACCGGGATGGTATTTCAGCAATTCAACCTGTTCCCGCATCTCACCGCGCTCGACAATGTCATCCACGCACCTATCCATGTGCGCAAGCTGGGTCGCGCGCGTGCTCGCGAACTGGGCATGGAACTGCTCGAGCAGGTCGACCTGGCCGATCGCGCGTCACACTATCCGTCCGAACTCTCCGGCGGCCAGCAACAACGTGTCGCGATAGCCCGCGCGCTCGCCATGGAACCGGACCTCCTCCTGTTCGACGAACCGACATCAGCTCTCGACCCGCACCTCGTCGATGAGGTCCTGCGCGTCATTCGGGGTCTTGCGGCAGCGCGAACCCACACGATGGTCATCGTGACCCACGAGATGAATTTCGCGCGCAAGGTCGCGTCGCGGATCGCTTTCATGGACAAGGGTTCCGTCGTTCGACTGGGCGCACCCGACGATGTGTTCGGCAGTGCGGAACCGGTCATACGCGCGTTCTTCGACAGCCCACATCAGCAGGAATCCATCGCGCGATCCACACACTCGAAAGGAATCACGTGACCACCACACCAGCTCATGTGCTCGTCGTCCCGGCGCGTGCCCCGCAGCGCACGCGAGGCGAAGTCCATGTGCTCATAGGACGGGGAGACACTCCCGCCGTGTACCAACGGTTCGCGGACCGGCTGGCAGCAGACGGGTATGCGGTCCACGTCCGACCCGACGCGGTCACCACTGCCGTCCGGGCCGACGGCGATGTCCCGCAGATCGTCATCGGTATCGATGCCGGCGCGATCCGGGCCGCCGACATCGCCCGGGTGGACCCGTCGGCCATCGATGCCGTCGTTCTCGTCGGGCTGCCCGGACCCGACGACCCCGATTCATCCGCGCTGACCGCCGAACTCGAGATCGAGGCGCGCGCGAGCTGCCCCACTCAACAGGGCAGGTTGCGCGACTCCGCGATCATCACCGCCGGTCAGCTCATCGCCGATCTCCCGCCGTCCGTGGCCTCCGGAACCATCGATGTGCCGGTGCTGGCGCTACACGGCGAGGACGACCGCGTTTCTCCACTCGACACGGCCGATGGGAGATATCGGCAGCTCGGCATCGATCACCTCACGGTCGTGGAGTCGGGGCGTCATGACGTCCTCAACAGCGTCCACCACCGGACTGTGGCGGCGTCCATCGTCTCCTTCCTCGAACAGGTCCGTCACGACGGCCGGGCACCTCTCGCTCAGCGGTCACTCAGCGCGGAGGCCATACGGTGACAACGGATGTGCGGTCGCCACTCATCTCGGCGCGCGAACTGTACGAAGAACTCAACGCACCCTCGCACTCGACTCGAGTCCTGGACGTCCGATGGAGTCTCACCGAACCCGACGGTTCCGAGGCATATGCCGCCGGCCACATCCCGGGTGCCGTGTACGTCGACCTCGAGACCGATCTGAGCGACCACTCGATTCCGGGGCGCGGACGCCACCCGCTGCCCTCGGGTCGGGATCTGCAGGCCGCACTCCGCCGATGGGGGGTGGACGACGGCTCGCGAGTCGTCCTCTACGACGACTGGAACGCAGCGGGATCGAGCCGCGGTCGCTGGGTTCTCCTCGCTGCCGGATTGACCGACGTGGTGGTTCTCGACGGTGGATGGAGAGCGTGGACGCGGGAGGGGTTGCCGGTTCACGAAGGACCCGTCGTCCCTGATCCTGGATCTGTCCACCTCACCTATGACGACCTCGACTCGGGTGTGCTTCGAACCCTGACCCCAGACGAGACGCTGGACCTCGCTGCACGAGGACGACTCCTCGACGCTCGGGCGCCGGAACGCTTCAGTGGCGCCGCCGAGCCCATCGACCCTGTGGCCGGTCACATTCCCGGCGCGCGGAACCTGCCGTTCACCTCCGTGCTCACCGCGGACGGCACGTTCGGGACACCCGATGCGATACGAGAAGCTGTCTCCCAAGCACTCGGATCACCGCCGCCCGGTGGTGTGGTGGGTGCCTACTGTGGTTCGGGTGTGACCGCCGCGGTGCTGTTGACGGCACTCGAGCACGCCGGGCACGACGCGACCGCGCTGTACCCGGGTTCGTGGTCGGAGTGGGCGTCGTCGGGACGTGAGGTCGAGACCGGGCCCTGATGACTGTGGTGGTCCGAGAGATGCAGAGCCTGGTCGGCAAGGCGAATGCTCGCGGCGGTCGTCGAGTCGGGACCCGGGTAGGACCTGCTGCGGTCGTCTGGGCGGGTTGAGCGCGGCTGCGTGCGGGTATGAGTCTTCGCATGACTGACAAGAAGACCGACCCACACACCGAAGAAGCCGGCACCGGACCCGAGGGTGCGAACCCCGACGTGCAATCCGATCCGGCGGAAGGGGAGAAGTCCGGCGACTGGACCGGCGAGGGCGGGGCCACCCAGGACGGTCCCGCCACTGACAACGAGTGACGGCAGAGTGACGCGGTACGAACCGACTGCGGAAGACTCGCTTATCTAGTTACATTAGATTTATGCCGTCGACCACGCCTGGTCTTCGTTCCGCGTCTGGCTCTGGTGGCCGGTAGGGGCATCGACAGCATGCGCCTGCCCGATCCGCTGCGCCCAGACGTCATTCACACCGCCGACATCGAGATCGTGGACATTGCTCCGAATTTCCGGGGCGATGCGGTCGCCACGACCGGGCCGTTCTGCGCTGTGCAGGCCGCCTCGTCGATGCAGATGGCCGGGTCGTCCTGTCGTTGACACCTCTGCAAGTCATCAGTTGTCGACCGCGCATGTCTCGCTGACCTACGGTGGTGCCGGCCATCCAACCGAGGGACCCGACTCGGCCGGACGCGAATCTTCTTGTTCTGCGATTCCGTCCTCACTACTGTGCCGATTGTGTGTGTACTTCTGTGTGTGATCGCCGGTCCGCTCGGGACGGAAACCCGTGCGCGCCGGCACCGGCTGCGCCATGACGAGACTCGGTCTTCGGCCGCCGGCGACTTGGTGATCGGAGAGGGCAAGCGATGTCTGAGGTGATTCTTCGGCACGCGGACGACCGAGACACCGAACGCCTCGTGGTGGTCTGGCGGGCGGCAGTCGAAGCAACCCACCACTTCTTGGAGCCGGCCGACGTCGACGGGTTTGCGAGCCGTCTGCCCACCGAGTTCTTTCCCGCTGTCGAGGTGGTTGTCGCGGAGATCGACGGAGTGGTGTCGGGATTCAGCGGCACCGCGGGCAACCGGCTCGAGATGTTGTTCGTCGACCCTGTGTGGCACGGTCGCGGTGTCGGGACGACTCTGCTGACACGTGCTGTACGTGCTGCCGGTGTCGACGAACTCGACGTCAACGAAGACAACCCCGGGGCCGTCGCCTTCTATCGAGCACGGGGATTCGAGCAGGTGGGGCGCTCGCCGGTGGATGCGGACGGGCGTCCTTTCCCGATCCTGCACTTCCGTCGTGCCGGAGTGAGCGTTTCGGAGTGAGACACACACGCGAGGGCAGGCACGTCCTCGGCGACGGGCGAAAACTCGCGTGGTCGGCCCACGGCTCGGACTCGGGCACTCCGGTTCTGTTCCTTGCCGGGGCGGCGTCGGGGCGAACGATGCTGTTCGGCACCGACGTCCTGGACGAGCTCGACGTCACTCTCGTCACCGTCGACCGTCCCGGTATGGGAGAGTCCGATCACCACGATGGCCGCACGTTGCAGTCGACCGCCGAGGACCTCGCCGACTTCGCCTCGACCTGGGGTGGCCCACTCCCGGTGGTGGCCAACTCGCAGGGTGCTCCGTTCGGTCTCGCGTGTGCGGCGTTGGGTGTCGCTCGCCGACTCGTCCTGGTCTCGCCGGTCGACGAGATCGCCGTCCAACCCTGCCGATCCACGCTGTCCGAGGAGATGCGGGCGATGGTGGACACCGTGCAGGAGGACCCGGGTGCAGCTGAACGGATGTTCGCCGCGCTCGGTCCGGACGGTATGGAGGACATGGTCATCGGTTCCGCGGGCGACGAGGACCGCCGCATCTTCACCCAGTCCGAGTTCCTCGACATGTACCGGCGAGCGCTGCGGGAGGGTTTCGCCAGCGGCGGGGTCGGTTACGCCGTTGACACGCGCATCGCGATGTCGCCGTGGGCGCTGTCGTATGACGAGATCCGCTGTGACGTCCATGTGTTGACCGGCGGTAGGGATCGTCACCATACGACGGACTTCGGAGCGGGCCTGACCGCGCGTGTCGACTCCGCGACGCGCACGGTGGTCGACGGTGCCGGAGGCGCGCTGCTGTGGACGCACGCCCGCTACATCCTGGAGATGGCACTCGGTGGTCCGTTTCGTCCCACACATGCGGGCTTCGAATTGATCGGCGGTCCGGAACAACGCCCCATCGTGCTCGAACCATCGAGCGCTCTATGGCCCCGGCGCTTCGATGCGGAGCGTCGGCGCATCCGCCGAGCGCTCGGCGACCGGGCCCTTCGCATCGATCACATCGGATCGACTGCTGTCCCGGGGTTGCCGGCCAAGCCGATCGTCGACATCGACGTCAGCGTCGGTGATCCAGAAGACGAGGACTCCTACCTGCCTGCACTCGTAGAGGCGGGTTACCGGCTCCGAGTCCGTGAACCCGGGCACCGAATGTTGCGCACCCCTGATCTCGATGTGCACGTTCACGTCTGTCAGGCGGGCGGGAACTGGGAACGTCGGCATCTGTTGTTCCGCGACTGGCTACGCGTCGACGCCCGCGACCGCAACGACTATGCCGAACTGAAAAGACTCCTCGCGCAGCAGGACTGGGCAGACATGAATCAGTACGCGGCTGCAAAGGGCCCGTTGATAGCGAGCATCACCGAACGTGCGGAGTCGTGGGCTACCCGCGCCGGGTGGCAGGTCTCGACGGCGAACCGGTGAAGGCACTCTCGGGACCGGTGGTTCGTCCACGTTGTGGATGCAGCGGGTGCGGTCGGTCCGATCCCAATGCTGGTTCACAGCCCGTTCCGGATCGTGAACCGGAGTGCCGTCATACCGGCGGTGGAGTGGTGCCGAAGATCGGCCAGTAGATTTCTGTGGCGGTGAACGTGGTCGGGTCTGAGGGCGTGCCGCCGAGGTAATGCTCGCGGATCGGCCCCGGGCGGCTGATCAGATGCTCGTTTGCGTAAGTGCCCAGGGCCCCGTAACTGCGGTCGATCCCGTCGTGACCGCCAGAGTGGGTGAGCACCGCGAATTCAGCCCGGGGCAAGACCTCGGCGCGGATGCCCTCCGGGGGGTCGACGGATTCCGGTGCGGGGACGAACAGGGTTGCCTCACCGCGCGATTCGAGGAACAGATCGCGGCCGTAGAGGCCACCCGGCACGACTCCGGACGTCACACCTGCAGCCGTGGCAACTGCGTTCTGCAGTTCGCTCAGCGTCGCCGAGAACCAGCTGTCGAGCTCGGAAACCTCGAGGGTGGCGCCGATGGACCACACGGCGAGCGCAGGTTCATGCCGCACCGCCACGAAAGCGGGGGTGTGCACCGGAGAGAGCAATTCGCGCAGCGCTCCGACGGTGTCCCGAGTCTGCTGCAGCTGCGCCTCCATCTGTTCGAGATGAATCGTGATGATGTCGGTGCGAGTCGTGGCGTCGTCCGTGCTCAGCATCGCCTTGATGTCGGGAATGGACATTCCGAGAGATCGGAACCGTCGGATGATCTGTGCACGGTCGACCTGACTGGTGTCGTAGAAGCGGTAGCCCGTATGGGGATCGATGTGGGCCGGTTCGAGAATCCCGATGTCGTGGTAATGCCGTAACGCCTTCCTGCTCAGGCTGGTCATCACCGCGAAGTCGCCGATCGAAACCTGTGCACCCATCGCGTCCTCCTTGTGATCCGCCGCCCGCGTCACCGCGTGAGGACATCCTGCAGGTTCCCCCTGGGGCAAGGTCAAGCCTTCAGCTAGGGGCCGACAACTGCGCCACCGGTGGGGTTGACCTTCCCCTTGGAGGAACCATCACCGTAGGGGTCATGACCACAGATTGGGATGCTCTCCCGGACACAGTAAAGACGTTCATCACCGCACTCGATGCCCGAGCCGACGACCGAGCGCTTGCCACGTTCACCCCCGATGCCGTCGTGACCGACGAGGGCCGCGACCACACGGGCCGTGACGAGATCAAGTCCTGGCTGGCCACCTCGGTCAGCGAATACACCTATACATCGGAGTTCACGGGCGCCACCAGGACCGCTACGACCGTCGACGTCGGGCAGCAGCTGAAAGGCAACTTCCCCGGTGGGGTCGCCGACTTGCACTACCGCTTCGCGTTGGATGGCGCGCTGATCAGCCGGCTGGTGATCGAGCCATGACGCGACGATGGTTCATCACCGGGGGCACCCCCGGCGGCTTCGGGATGGCATTTGCCGAGGCGGCGCTCGAGACAGGGGACCGCGTGGTACTCACGTCCCGGCGTCCGCGGGAGTTGGCTACGTGGGCCGAGCGGTACGGTGACCGCGTCCTCGTCGTGCCGCTCGATGTCACCGATGCCGCGCAGGTGCTGCGTGCGGTGCGCACAGCCGAGGAGCATTTCGGCGGAATCGACGTACTGATCAACTGCGCAGGCCGCGGCTGGTTCGGATCGATCGAGGGCATGGACGATTCCTCGGTGCGAGCGATGTTCGAGTTGAACTTCTTTGCGGTGTTGTCCGTGACGCGCGCAGTACTGCCGGGGATGCGCGCCCGCGGCGACGGGTGGATCGTCAACGTGAGCTCGGTCGCCGGGCTGGTGGCGGCGACCGGATTCGGTTACTACAGCGCGACGAAGTTCGCCATCGAAGCCGTCACCGAGACGCTACGCGCCGAGGTTGCCGCGCAAGGCATCTCCGTCCTGGCGGTCGAGCCGGGAGCGTTCCGCACGAACGCCTACGCCGGATTCGCCGACGAGCCGGTGGCAGAACCGATTTCGGAGTACCACGAGATGCTCGAGCAGGTGCGCGAGGCGTTCGTGGAAATGGACGGTGTACAGCCCGGCGATCCGCGCCGCGGTGCCCGTGCCGTGATCGCGGCGATGGCGCAGGACCCGCCTCCCCGGCGGCTGGTTCTGGGAAATGGCGGTTTCAACGCAGTGACCGACACGATGGAGGCAGCGTTGGCGGATATCCGAGCGAACGAAACTCTGTCTCGGAGCGTGGATTTTCCCGGCTAGTTCGGAGTTTCATCTGGTGCGGACATCAAGGGCTGCCGTGCGCCCTACGTACCTGACCGGTAGACAATCCCGTCCGCAGGGCCCCGGCAGCATTGCACAGTCATGTCATATGTCGTCGCGGGTCGTGGGACCGGAGGTGGCAATCGTGTCGGCTACTGACAAGAGAGACGAGAGGTCGACTGCGTCAGCGGATCGACAGACCTATGCACCCGCGGGCGAGACCGCGGGGAACAGGAGGTGCTCGACCGTCAAAGCGCTTGGGCCCCAGCCTCTGCGATGGCTTGATCCTGAGCGCCGGAGCCGCCGCTGACCCCGATCGCGCCAACGACCGCTCCGTCGAGCCGTAGCGGGACGCCACCGGCGAAGACGGCGACACGGCCGCCGTTTGTGTGTTGAATGCCGAAGAATTGGCTGTGCGGTTGAGCATGTTCGCTCAGATCGGCCGTGCTGATGTCGAAAGCGCGGGACGTCCATGCTTTGCTGATCGCGATGTCGACGCTGCCGATCCATGCACCGTCCTGGCGTACATGGGTGATGAGATTTCCGCCGCTATCGACAACGGCGACGTTGACGGGTTGACCGATCGCCTCGGCGTGTTCAAGGGCGGCAGCCACAACTTTCTGAGCCTGACTCAGCGTTACGGTGATGGTCATCGTCTTCTCTCTTCGGAGCAGGGGAATTCGCGTGAATGGGCATCGTCAACGCTACCGAGCACGTGCGCAGTAGGGAGTGATGGACGCGGCCTGATCGCAACGACACTCAACAGCCGGCGGGCGACCGCTCGACGAGGGAACAACACCAGATCTCCAGTGGCCGGAATGCGTGTTCACCAAGCGGGAACCGGCTCTGCGACTGCATTTTCAAGGGCACAGCAACCCGTGGGTAGGGCGCGCGACCGAGACCTGCGCGCACGGTCGGGCTGTTTGTAGATGAGATCGCTCGGACAGCGTTGCTTTAGGAACATGTCTGACATAGCGTCCATCGAATGTGCAACCGATCTGCCGCACCCCGCGGCACAGCCACCCGCCCTGAGCTCAGAAGTCTTGAACTGTGCTGAACTTCTATATCAGTACCGCTTACCTGCCGGTGGCGGAGATTCACCACATTGCTCGCGCAGCTGACCGACTCGGGTACCGCGGTCTCGCGATTCCCGAACACGTGGTGAACTTCGCCGAACAGACAACTCCTTACCCGTACACCCGGGATGGCGCGACGCGTTGGGACCCGTTCACCCCGTGGCCGGATCCGTGGGTGCTCATCGGCAGTCTGTCGCAGTGCACCGAGCACCTGCGGTTCGTGACAACAGTGTCGGTTCCGGCGTTGCGAGATCCGTTCACTGCAGCAAAGTCGATTGGCACAGCTGCGCTCATCAGTGCCGGGCGAGTGGAACTCGGCGTAGGAGTGGGGTGGAACAAAGACGAGTTCGAACTCCTCGGTGCCGACTTCGAGGGCCGCGGACGGCGAACGGATGAAATGCTGACCCTGATGCGGAGTCTGTGGGCACCAGGTTGGACGGAATTCGACGGTGAAATGTACTCGACTCCCCGCATCGAGATGTCACCGAGTCCGCCCCACGTGCCGATCTACGTCGGAGGACTGTCGGCTCGGGCACTGCGACGTGCTGCATTCAACGACGGCTGGATAGGCGACCTGACTACCACCGCGGCAGCGATCCAGGTCGCCGGGACTCTCGCGGAGCTTCGCCGAAGCTTGGGTCGCGAAGACCACGACTTCACCATCATCGCACCACTGACGGACGCCCTCAGCGTCGATGACTATCGCACGGCCGAGCGAGGTGGCATCACCGACATTCTGACCATGCCATGGATGTTCTACAGCGGCGCAAACTCTTCCACTGAGCAGAAGATCGCCGGCATGGAGAGGTTTGTCGCCGACATCGTAACCCCACTACAGCGAAAGGGTGGTCGGGCACAACTGCTCTGAGGCGGTGGTCCCGCCACAGATGCCGAAGGCCTGTCGACTGGCAGCGATCACGAGCAACGGAAGCGCCTTCCGCGAGAGCTACTCGCGACCAATGTCAAAGTGTCTGGTCGGCGCTGGTGGATGCGGGAACGCCACGTTCTGTGGTCGTCGGGTGATCAGACCGAGCCTGAAACAGACTGTGTCTCAGCGGCTCGGCGTCGGAATCGATCGGCGACCTCACGTCGAGTGTTGAGGCCCCATTTGGTGTAGATGTGTCTGATGTGGGTGACCACTGTGTGCGGGGAGACCATCAAGTCCTCGGCTATCTGTTGAGTCGTCTGGCCCGCGGCGATGCGTTCTGCGACTTGGCGCTCGCGTGTGGACAGTCCGTCGGTGTCAGCGCTTGCTGCCTTGAGGCGCTTGTTGACCCCGCGTGACCGTAGGATTTGGAGCACTCTGGTGGCGTCGCGAGCCGCTCCGACCTCATCGTAGAGTCGCAGTGCGCGGTCTAAAGATGTTGTTGCTGTTTCTGCCGTGGGGTCGATTGTTCCGGCGGTTTCGAGGACGCGAGCCATCACCAGCGGCCGGGCAACATCGCGAAGCTGGTCGGCAGCTTCCAGCAAGGTCAGTGCTGAGCCTGCTCGGACACCTCGGGTAGCGGTCGCCATCGCAACGATCAGGTTGTTGTCAGGGTTTCGTATCGCTCGTTCGTGGGCGACATCCACGACAAGGTCCAGCCCAGCCTTGTCATCGACTTGCCGGCACATCAGCGAGAGCATGAGGTCATCGGCAAAGTCGGCCGGCGTCGTCATCGAGGGAATGGGCTCGCGGAGTGAACACAGTGCGGTGTCGGCGAAGTCGCGTGCTGCGTCCGGGCGACGCTGGTCGAAGGCTTCGAGGGCGAGGTGCCAGTTGCCGGTTCTCCTGAGTCCTACGCCCTCGGCGAGCTGCCGCACTCGAGGTGAGACAGTTTCGCGAAGTTCGACGTCGCCGGTGTGCAGTGCTATGCGGTGCAGCACGATCCCGGCGGTCGCGTTGGTGAAGTCGCCCAGACCGAGTTGTGCGGAGAGTTCGAGAACGGTTTCGGCTTGTGTGCGAGCCTCGTCGAGGCGTCCGTGGTCGTAGAGCGCGCGGGTGTAGACCATGCGCCAGTAGGTTTCGGCAATGACGTTGTTGGCTGCGTTTGCCTCGGCTAGTCCCTTCTCGGTGAGCTTGATCGCTTCTGCGCAGTGGCCGAGGCTGTTTCGCATGAACGCCATCCACAGCCCTTCCGGTAGCCATAGCCCTGGAATGGAGCCTGCCCGCGCGATCTGGTCGATCGCCTGACGCTGGAGACGGTCTGCCGCACGGAACTGGTTCTGGTAGAACATCAGAACCGACTCGGTTGCATCAATCGTGGCAAGCGCGACTGTGTCGCGGTCGATGTCGGCGATTGCCCGAGCTTGTCGCAGGCTTTCTCGGAGGCCCGCGGCGTCAGCTTTGTTCGCGTGGTTGAGGGCTTGAACGGCCAGTATCTGGACCCTTGTGGGCTCTGCGATTCCTACAATCGCCAGCGCGAGTGTGGTTTCGGCGATGGCGCCGTCGAAGTCTGATTCGGTGAGCTGACGTGCGATGGCCAGATGTACCAGCGCCCGGGAATCCGGGTCGAGTATCGGTGCGAGGGCATCGCTGATGCCGACTGCCTCTTGCATCCGGCCGGCAGAAAGGACGACCGGGAGTAGCCGTGCGATGTGCTCGGCGTGCGCTCGTCGTCCGGCTGCGAGCCGAGCTCCCTCGATGATGAGGTCAGCCGCGCCCTTGATGTCGATGACGGATAGTTGTCGTGCAGCATCGAGGAGTAGCTCTATGGAGTCATCGTCGGCGCTGTCTGCGACGGATGCCACTCTCGCCGCGAGAGCGGCGATGTTTTCCCCCGCCGCGAGTCGCTTGTGGATGATCTCGCGGGTCACCGCGCGACGCAGGGTGGGGGACAGGCTGTTCCAGGCTGCGGACTGCACGGTGTCGTGTCGAAAGGCGAGCGATGTACCAGAGTCGACGATGAAGCCCTGATCGAGGAGTTCTTGAATGGCCGGCGCTGCGGTGATCGCTGACTGTCCGAGGGCATCGAGAACGCCACCGATCGGGAACTCGCGCCCGTACACGCTGCCGATCTGGGCGATTCGAAGCGCTTCAGGGCTCAGTTGACGAAGACGTTCCCGGGCTGAGGAACCGAAACGCGAGGGGAGTACCTCGGTTTCGAGGTCAACGCCACCGCGTACAGATACCAGCAGGCCGTCTTCTTGGAGTCCACGCAGCAACTCCAAGACAAGGAGCGGCAATCCCACGGCGCGTTCGACAGCGCTCTGCACCCCTGGGCCCGGTGCGCTTCCGAGGGCATCTCTTGTCATTGCCCATACGGCGTCTGCGTCAAGTGCCTCAACGCTGACATGGTGTGGACCATCGACGAATTGGGTCATGAAGCGCTGCTGTGCGCGGCCATACCGTCCAGACCGGGTAGCCATGAGCCAGTACACCGGCACACCCAACAGGTCGTTGATGAGCGCGGTGATCGTCGCCAGTGAACCCGCGTCCAACCACTGCACGTCGTCGATGATGACCACGGCGCCGGATTCGTTGGCTGCTGCCTCGAGCGCGTCGGCGATCACACGGGTTGCCCAATACTGCGGTGCCGCCGCCGACCGCAGTGCCGCTTCCAGATCGGACCGAGCTACCAGCGGAGAGTCCGTGCGCGTGGCGGCATCGATGAGAGCACCGAGCGGAGTCATCGACGAATCGATGTCCGGTGCGACGACCATGACAAAGCAACCCAGCGAGGTCGCCTTCTCGTAGGCGTGTTGCAGCAGGCGTGTCTTCCCGATCCCGGGTTCGCCCGACAGCATCGTGATGGCACGATTTCCCGATCGGACTGCCTCGATTCCCAGCTCGATCGCTCGGGCTTCGG
This sequence comes from Gordonia sp. NPDC058843, assembly GCF_042743165.1. Classification (NCBI taxonomy): domain Bacteria; kingdom Bacillati; phylum Actinomycetota; class Actinomycetes; order Mycobacteriales; family Gordoniaceae; genus Gordonia; species Gordonia sp. NPDC058843. The sequence goes on along the minus strand of NZ_JBHYNC010000004.1, from coordinate 58,008 downwards.
CCCCCCGACCGCGAAGCGGTAAGCAGTACCGTTCGGCGGCACTGCCGGCAAGTGCCTGATGGGCACCGGGGCGCGGCGACGTTGACTCAGCCATGGATCGGCCCAGGCGGCTGATGGCGTCGGTGTGGGTTACGCACTGTGTCAGTTTCCTACAGACCGGCTCAAGCGTCATTCCCGGTCACAGCATCGCGCCGCTACCAGGTAGCAGGTGGTGCCACTACCGGGCCGCGGTACATGCGATGTTCCGGTCGCGTTCGGGGGATGTGACGTCTGCGGTCTCGATCCTAACGTTCTGGCAACGAGCACGGGCTCGTGGCAGCCCTCGGGCGGCCGGCACCCCACACGACACAGCAAGGAATGAACCCATGACTGCAACACCTCGTCCCGACCTGCAGCTCTCGCACGCAGTGGTCACCGCCGATGTGACGGCGCCGTTCGAGCACGTCGACATCGAGCAGTGGCTCAAGACCCTGCCCACGCACGAGTACCAGCGCTGCGCGCCGGGCGATCACAAGGCCGCGGGATACACAGTCGACGACGACGGAACCCCGATGTCGATCAACGTCGAGATGATCGGCACGGGCCTGGTCATCCAGCAGTACCGCTTCGAGGTCGCCAGCAAGCACTACTGCAAGATGGTCTCGCTCTCGGACGTTCTCACCCCCGGGGGGTGGACGTCGACGCAGGTCATCTGGGAGCTCGGCATCGAGCAGCTCGAGGGTGATCAGCTCCGCTACGTCAATACGGTGACCTCGCATCCGACCGAGGAGTTCCTCGAGTTCATCACCGGCAGCGGGCAGACGTTCGAAGAGGCCGCCGCCGCTCGTCAGGAGGCCTCCGGCAAGCACTGCGAACTCGAGACTCCCCATTACGCGCAGAGCATCGGAAATTTTGCGAAGGCCCGCGCCGCGGAAGCCGCGGCTGCCTGACGCCGCCGCCCGCCAGGTTCAGACGACACACATGGCAACGCAGAACGAGTGCATCGGCCACCACAGCATCGACGACCACGAGCACGGTACCGGTTGCGGTCACGAGGCGGTTCCGCACGGCGATCACATCGACTACATCCACGGTTCACATCGCCATGCCCTGCACGGCGAGCACTACGACGAGCACTGACGAGGCGGTGAGCGGAGGAGCTCGGGCGCTCCTCCGGTCACCGCACAACACACCCATCCAGAAAGAGAACCACCGCGATGTCATCAGCGATACGTTTCGATCGCCCGGGCGCCCCCGAAGTCCTGCGTCTGGTCCCTGTGGACCACCTCGAACCGGGGCCGACCGAGGTGCTCATCGCGGTCGAGGCTGCCGGCGTGAACAACGCCGACCTTCTCGAGCGGCGGGGGCACTACCCGGTCCCGCCAGGTGCCCCCGCCGGACTGGGCCTCGAATGCGCCGGCACCATCGCCGCCGTCGGGCGTGAGGTGACCGCTTGGAAAGCAGGGGACCGGGTGTGCGCGCTGCTGACCGGCGGGGGCTACGCCGAGCAGGTAGTGGTTCCCGCAGTCCAGGTCATGCCGGTACCTCGGGGACTGACGATGATCGAGGCGGCCTCTTTTCCCGAGGTCGCGTGCACGGTGTACTCGAATCTCGCGATGATCGCCGGCTTGACGGCCGGCCAATCGGTTCTCATCCACGGGGCCGGTGGCGGCATCGGAGCGTTTGCGACCCAGTGGGCGGCCGCGATCGGCGCACGGGTCATCGCAACCGCGGGAAGCGACAGTAAGGTCGAGGCCGCCCTCACCATGGGTGTGAGCAAAGCGATCAATTACCGCACAGGCGATTTCGTCACCGCCACCCTGAATGCGACCGGCGGCCGCGGTGTCGATGCCATCCTCGACGTCGTCGGCGCGCCGTACTTGGAGCGCAATGTACGCAGTCTCGCTGCTGACGGGCATCTGATCGTCATCGGTGGCTCGATGACGCCGATCTCGTTCGATTTGTGGGAACTCGCGTCCAGGCGGGCGAGTGTGAGTGCAACGATGCTGCGTGGCCGTCCCACGGCGCAGAAGGCGGAGATTGTCGCGGGCGTCACGCGAGACGTCATCCCGTTGATCGAAGCCGGAAAGATCAGGCCCGTCATCGATGCCGTTTTCCCGTTGGCCCAGGCCGGTCGCGCACACGAACGGTTGGAGGCCGGTCAGACCGTCGGCAAGGTTGTCCTCGAAATCGGCTGACAGCACAACGCCACATGGCGACCTCGTCTGGGACCGGGTCGCGCCGTGACAGGGCACCATCCTCATCCGCACGATTGTCTGGGAGTTCGCATGGCCGGGAACGATTTCGACGAGATCCGAGGGCGCGGAGCGCCCGGTGCGGTTCCGCCCGGATGCGGGCCAGGGCAGGGCAGGCGACCGAAGCAGAAAGACGATCACCAGCCTTCTGCCGGCTGGGGCGCGGCGATGAGCGTCGGCAAAGTGCTGCTGCGCAGCGGGCAGGTGATCTCGGGCAGCAAGTCGATGCTGGCGATGAATCATGAAAACGGCGGGTTCGATTGCCCTGGGTGCGCGTGGCCAGACGACCGCAACGGCCTGCACCTGGACCTGTGCGAGAATGGCATCAAACACGTCACGTGGGAGATGACCAGAGGTCGCGTCGACCGTAGGTTCTTCGACTCGCACACCGTGACGGAACTGTGCGGGTGGAGTGACCACGCGCTGGAGAAGCAGGGGCGTCTGACCGAACCCATGGCTTACGACTCCGAGACCGACAAGTACGTGCCCATCTCATGGAGCGAGGCGTTCACGCTGGTCGGAAAGACATTGCGCGCGTTGCCCGATCCGAACATGGCGTCGTTCTACACCTCAGGCCGACTGAGTAACGAAGCAACGTTCCTGTATCAATGGTGGGCACGCGAGTACGGCACCAACAATCTCCCTGACTGTTCCAACATGTGCCATGAAGCCAGTGGGCGTGCGCTTCAAGCAGCCCTGGGGACCGGCAAAGGCACAGCCGACATCGACGACTGGGACGCCGCTGAGCTGATCATCGTGATGGGCGTCAACGCGGCGTCGAACGCACCGCGCATGCTCACCGCGCTCGCCGGAGCACACCGGCGGGGCGCACAGATCGTCCACGTCAATCCACTCAAGGAGGCGGCCTCACGCCGCACGATCGTCCCCCACGAGTTCGGGTCGATGGCCACCTTTCACACCACCCCCACAGGGACCCTCGACATCCAGCCCCGCATCGGGGGAGACCTGGCGTTGCTGCGCGGCGTCGCCAAAGCGCTGTTCGAGTGGCACGACACAGATCCCACCGTCATCGACACCTCGTTCATCGCCGACCACACCCACGGCTTCGACGACTACAAGGCCTGCTGCGATGGCGAAGCGTGGGCCGATATCGTGCATCAGTCCGGCGTCGCCGAGGACCAGATACGGCGCTTCGCCGACCTCTACCGGAAGTCATCGCGCACGATCATCAGCTGGTGTCTGGGGCTGACACAGCAAGAACACGGAGTAGACACCGTCAGGGAGATCGTCAACCTTCTGATGCTGAAGGGAAACATCGGCCGACCAGGAACCGGTCCCTCACCCGTTCGCGGCCACAGCAATGTCCAAGGAAATCGCACCTGCGGGATCGACCACCGCCCGACCACGGAGTTCCTCGATGCGCTCGCCTCGGAATGCGGTTTCGACCCGCCGCGCGCCCACGGCCTCGACACCGTCGCAACCATCGAGAAGATGCACGACCGACAGGTGTCGGTGTTCGTGGGCATGGGCGGCAACTTCGCCATGGCCACACCGGATCCGACGTACACCTTCGCGGCTCTGCGCCGCTGTAGTCTGACCGTTCACGTCAGCACGAAACTCAACCGTAGCCACCTCGTCCACGGAACTAACGCGCTCATCCTCCCGTGCATCGGACGGACTGAACGTGACGACCAACGGAGCGGTCCGCAGAGCATCAGTGTCGAAGATGCGATGAGCCGAGTGCACCTGTCGCGAGGCTCGAGGCAACCTCCGTCCGATCAGGTGCTGTCCGAACCTGCGATCATCGCCGGGCTGGCCTCGGCGACCCTGCCCCACAGCACCACCGAGTGGCAGGGCTACGTGGAGGACTATGACCGGATCAGAGACATCATGTCCCGTGTCATCCCGGGATTCGAGAACTTCAACAACCGGGTGCGTGAGCGCAACGGATTCCGGATCAGGCAACCTGCCCGCGAACTCGACTTCCGCACCCCCTCGCGTCGGGCCGAATTCTCCTGCGCCTCTATGCAAGACGTGCTGCCGCCCACCGGATATCTGATGCTGGGAACGATGCGGTCCCACGACCAGTGGAACACCACCATCTACTCCGACGATGATCGATACCGCGGAGTCGAGAACCTGCGAACCCTGGTGTTCATGAACCGGGCCGACATGACACGACTGGGCGTGAGTGAACTGGGCGCCGTGGACATCACCAGCTATGCCAAGGATGGAAGTACCAGGCGCGTATTCGGCTACAGCGCAGTGGCATACGATATCCCCGCCGGCAACGCGGCCGGGTACATGCCCGAGCTGAACGTCCTGTGCCCGATCGGCGACTACAGCACCCAGAGCGGTCAGCCGTTGATGAAACACCTCACTGTGCGAATCACCCCTGCCGATGTCGGATAGACCCGCACGGCTCGCCGGAATGGACCACTGATGAACCCTTCGACCAACGACGAGCGCAGACCACGCCGACTCGACATCGGCGTGGTGACGTCGTCGGCCACTCTCGCCGTCGCGTGTGGTGCGGTGTACGTACTGATGACGAACTGGCTTGGCCCCGCACTCACCGAGTCGACGGACTCCCACGCAATAGGGGCGATGTGGGCTGTGATCTCGACGATATTCGTCTTTCGATGCCGCCTCGCAGATCGGTTGGACGACGCCAGGATCCGATTGTCCTCGACTGCATTGAGCTTGGCGATCTGTCTGGCGTACCTTTCGATCTTCCCGGCGACCGCCGTCGGGATCGGCGCCGTGGTCGGGGTGAGCAGTCTGCTCGCCATCGGACTCGGCAGGCCCCAAGACGCCGCCCTCACGGCGATCACCTCGACGGTCGTGCTGGTCGTGGCACAACTCGGTCGACCCACACCGGAATGGGTGCAACCCCTGCTCCGGCTGGTGGACACCGCAGTCGGCGTCGCTGTGGGTCTCGCCGCAGCTGCCGTGCTCACATCGATGACTCGCCGCTTCCGAGACAAAGTGGTGCACGGCTCGGCTCCATCCGACTAGGTGTGCCGAGCTCGCGAATGTACCCGCACCATCCCCGGCCGGCGAGTGACGACGTCTCCGACTCGTGATTCATCAGTACGACAACAGTTGTGAGAGAGCAGGTTTGCAAATGAGTGACCAATTGGCCGATATGGCGATCCTCGTGCGAGGACGCCGGCTCCGATGCTGTACGCCATCGGAGGGGGTTGCGCGATGAGCTCGCCAGAGGCTGCGCTCGGTCTGGGTGTCGTTCGGGGCCGGCAGCGTGAGATGACGCTTCGTATCGCTCTTGCTGATGATGACGTGCTGTTGCGGGAGGGTTTGGCCAGCCTGCTCACCACCGCGGGTCAGGAGGTGGTCGGCCAGGCCGGTGACGCCGAGGGACTCCTGGCTGTGGTCGCGGACCGTCGACCGGATCTCGCGGTCGTGGATATCAGAATGCCTCCGTCGCATTCCGCTGAGGGGCTCGATGCCGCGCTGCGGATCCGCCGTGAGTATCCCGGTGTCGGCATCCTCCTGCTGTCGGCGCATGTCGATGTCGAGCAGGCGCTGGAACTGCTGGAGACCGGCCAGAGTATCGGCTACCTGCTCAAGAGCAGGGTCACCGATGTCGGCGACTTCGTGGACACAATCTGGCGCATCGCCAACGGCGCCTCGGTGATGGACCCGGCGCTGATTCACGAACTCGTGGCGGCACGACGACGCAATGACCCGCTCGGGGCGCTGAGCGCCCGAGAACGAGAGGTGCTGACACTGATGGCCGAAGGCCTGTCGAACAGCGGCATCGGCCGTCGTTTGTGGATCACCGAGGGAACCGTTGAGAAGCATGTGCGCAGCATCTTGACCAAACTCGATTTGTCCGAGACAGCTGACGATCATCGCCGTGTACGCGCGGTGATCATGTTTCTCGACGCCGGCACCTGACAAGCACGCCGGGTTGACGCGCTGCTCACTGCGCGTCGGCGAGTGCCGATCGGACTCGATCGGCGGACAGCGAGAACTTCGGTACAAAGCCGATGGCCGAGCTGGCGTCGATCATGTCGGTGAACTCGTCGTGATTGTGAGTGGATATCAGCACGACCGCCGGCTCGACCGCCAGAGCGTGAAGGGCGTCGGCGACGTCGAACCCACTTTCTCCGCCGAGATCGATGTCGACGAGCGCGACGTCGGGGTGGGTGGTTTCAGATTGGCTCACAGCGTCGGCGAGCGTCGAGGCGGTTCCGACCACCGTGATCCCGCCGGATTCGAGCATCCCGCGAGCCGCGGTGCGGAAAGGGGCACTGTCATCAACGATCAAGCACCGCAGTCGGGAGGGGTTCATATGTCCAGCGTGACAGAAACCGGCGGACGGGCCATGCCCGCTAGCCGGAAGATCGAGCACGGCACATGGTGGGACCGCATCGCGACGGTGGTACTGCGCCCGACTTCCCCGTCGTTGACGTTGGGCGTGGTCACAGCTGCGACCCTGATCGCGGTCGAGGCGGTGGTTGTGCACTGGCTCAAACAGCTGTCTCCGGAGAACGCGTTCGGCGCACTCTTCCTGTTCGGGGTCTTGGTGGTGTCGGCGGGTTGGGGCTTTCGGCTGGCGCTGGCCACGTCGGTGGCCAGCGCCGCTGCCTACGTGTGGGTCCACGCTTTGGAAGGCAGCGGCAGCGTTGTGCCCGCGGCCGTGGTGTTCTCCATCCTCGCGCTGCTGACAAACCTGCTGGTCGGTCAATCGCGTCGGCGAGCATTGGAGTCCGACCAGCGGCGCCGCGAAGCGGATCTGTCTGCGACATTGGCGCGCACGGTGTTGCGCGCTGCGGATTCGCCCGGGGCGCTCGCCGCGGCGAGCGCCCGCCTGTCCGAGGTACTCGAGTTGTCGGACCCAGGAGCGGTCCTCGGGAACGCAGACGCCCAGTGCGGCCCCCACCAGGAGTGCATCCTCCTCTTCGATGACGACAGGCCGGTGGGCTCCCTGATGGTGCCCACAGATATCAGTGCTTCCGAGCGTCGGCGAGTCCTGCGCATGGTGCCCAATCTCGAGGCGCTGCTCGCCGCGGCCCGCGACCGCGAGGTTCTCCACAACCGGACCGTCACGATGGCCCGCCAGCAGGCGGCGCTGCGCCGCGTTGCCACCTTGGTTGCCAGCCGAGTCGAACCGAGCGAGGTATTCCGGGCGGTCACCGATGAGTTGGCCGATGAGCTCGGTGTCGAGCACGTCACGGTGGTGCACTTCGCAAGCTCCGGGAGCTGCGAGATCCTGGCCGCCCGTGACGAGGGGGCAGGTGCAGAGTCATACGGGCTCGCAGTTGGCGAACGAATAGCATTGGGCGGCAACAATATAGTCACCATAGTCTTCGATACCGGTGAGATGGCGACCTTGGAGTACTCCGGTGCCAACGGGCCCATCGGCGAACGCCTCAAACGCCGGGGTATCCGCTCGGGCATCGGCGTGCCGATCGTCGTAGAAGGCCATCCTTGGGGCGCGGTCATCGTCGGAATCACTCACCGATCCGCCCCGCTGGACCTACGTCTGCGACTGACCGACTTCGCCGACCTGGTCGCCCGTGCGGTCTTCAACAACGAATCGCGTGCAGCGTTGAACCGATCGCGTGCCCGCGTCATCGGCGCAGCCGACCAGGCGCGCCGCGCCATCGAACGAGACCTGCACGACGGGGCGCAGCAGCGCATCGTCTCCCTCGGGATGGACCTGCGTGCGGTGCAGGCCACTGTCCCGGACGAACAGTCGGATCTGCGCCGCCGGCTCGACACCGCCGTGGACTCGCTTTCGCAGATCCACTCCGACCTCCAGGAGCTGTCCCGCGGTATCCACCCGGCGATCCTGTCCCGCGGCGGGCTCGCACCAGCGCTGAAAACGCTTGCCCGCCGGTCGCCGGTGCCTGTGTCGCTGGACGTCTCGGTGTCCGGCCGACTCCCCGAGCCGGTGGAGGTGACGGCCTACTACGTGGTGGCCGAGGCGCTGACGAACACCGCCAAGTACGCGCAGGCCTCCGAGGTGAGCGTTACCGCACTGATCGATGACGACGGGGTCCTGGTGTTGTCCGTAGTCGACGACGGGGTCGGGGATGCACTGCCCGACAGGGGGTCTGGGCTGGTAGGGCTTCGCGACCGTGTCGAGGCGGTCGAGGGGACATTCAGTGTCACCAGCCCACCCGGTGTCGGCACGAACGTGCGCGCCACGATTCCGGTGGCCGGTACCGCTTCACTGGGCAATACCGGCTAGCCGGAAAGGCCGTCACCGGTCAGCCGCGGGTCAGGTTGGCGGTCAGCATCGACGACATCGTCGACGGTACGGACAAGTCTTGAGGTCACCGAGACGAACACTGACCAGGAGAACGAATCATGCCGTACATCACCACCACCGATGGCACCGAGATCTACTACACCGAGCAGGGCGCCGGGCAGCCCGTGCTGTTGAGCCATGGGTGGCCGCTGTCATCGGATGCCTGGCAGGTCGAGATGAAGCTGCTCGCTGACGCCGGCTACCGTGCGATCGCGCACGACCGCCGCGGTCACGGTCGCTCCGCCAAGACCGGCTCTGGCAATGACATGGACACCTACGCCAAGGATCTCGCTGAGCTGGTCGAGGCGCTCGATCTGCGCGACCTGGTCCTGATCGGGCACTCGACCGGCGGCGGGGAGGTCGTGCGGTACGCGGCCCAGTACGGCAAGGGGCGCGTCGCCAAGATCATCACCGCCGGAGCGGTGCCTCCCTTGATGGTGCAGACTCCGGACAACCCCGAGGGCACCCCGATCGAGGTGTTCGACGGCATCCGCCAAGGCGTACTCACCGACCGGTCGCAGTTCTACCAGGACCTCGCCGAGTCCTTCTACGGCGCCAACCGTGACGGCGCTCAAGTGTCCCAGGGGGCGAAGGATGACTTCTGGCGTCAGGGCATGCTGGTCAACCTCGCCGCCGCCTACGACTGCGTGAAGGCCTTCTCCGAGACCGACCAGACCGAAGATCTCAAGGCCATCGAGGTCCCGATGCTCATCGTCCAGGGCGACGACGACCAGATCGTGCCGATCAAGGCTGCTGCGGAAAAGGCCATCAAGCTGGTTCGAAACGGCACCTTGAAGGTCTACTCGGGTGCCCCCCACGGTATCTACGGCGAGTACCAGAAGGCTCTCGACGCCGACATTCTCGCGTTCATCGCCGACTGATCTCACGCTCCGGACCGGCGGGGCGGCTCGTAGCTCTTCCCGTCGGTCCGGTCCTTCAATGCCAGACCAGTTGTCTGAGAATGGATCTCCCGATGAATATCGACAAGTCGATCAAAGCGTCCATCCCGCCGAGCGGCGCTGGGTGCGCCGATTGTGAGGCCTTGGGGTCGTGGTGGTTTCACCTGCGTCGCTGCGCCGAATGCGGCCACGTCGGTTGCTGTGATGAGTCGCTGAACCATCACGCCAGCAGCCACGCCGAACTCACCGGCCACGCGATCATCCAGAGTTACGAACCAGGCGAGGACTGGTTCTACGACTTCGCCACCGACAAGACGTTCGCCGGCCCGGCACTGGCCGAGCCGAACTCCCACCCCCACGACCAAAGCGTGCCCGGTCCCCGAGCGCGCGTCCCCCGCGATTGGATCGCTCAACTCAACCACGCCAACCGCGGCTGAGTTGCCGACCGCATCGGTCCGATCACCCTGAGTTCTGTTGCTTTGCAATCGACTTGACCAACCAGAACCTCGCATCCGCGTGGATGTGGGAGACCGTCTGCCGTCTATGTCCGGCCCGGACACACAGGAGCGCGCACCATGAACAAGCCAGAGACCACCATCGGCCACGAAACGCCCACCGTGGGCAACCCGGATCTGCCCCCGGAGGGCAGGATCAACACCGTCGGACATCCGCGCAGCGTCGAGATGCGTGGGCCTCGCAATCCGGCGATCGACAGCCAGTTCCCGAACCAGATCGACCCGCCCGCCACCGACGTCAGCACCCAGCCCTTCTTCTGGTCGTCGTTCAACATCTCCTCGCGCCGCATCCAGGCCGGCGGTTGGGCTCGTGAAGTCATCAAGCAGGATTTCACGATCTCCGAGGAGATTGCCGGAGTCAACATGTACCTCGAGCCCGGCGGCATCCGGGAGCTGCACTGGCACCAGACCGCCGAGTGGGCGATCATGACCCGCGGCAAGTGTCGCGTGACCACCATCGGCCGGTCCGGTCTGCCCAGCGTCGAAGATGTCGAAGAAGGTGACCTGTGGTTCTTTCCCGCCGGCACCCCGCACTCTTTGCAGGGCTTGGGCCCCGACGGTGCCGAATTCGTGCTGGCCTTCGACAACGGCGACCAGTCCGAGAGCAACACGTTGCTGCTCACCGAGTGGTTCGCCCACACGCCGCCGGAGGTGCTGGCCAAGAATTTCGGTGTGGCACAAGAGGTCTTCGACGACATCCCGTTGCACAATCTGTGGATTTTCCCGGGTGAGGAGCCCGGCGAGTTGGCTGCGGACCAGAACGCAGCCGGCGTTGAGTGGGGTGCCAGCGAACCGGTGATCTTCCGACTCTCCCGCTCCAAACCGATGACCGAGAACAGCGGAGGCCGCATCCAGGTCGCCGACAGCACCAATTTCCCTTTGTCGAGCACTGTCGCGGCCGCACTGGTCACCGTCGAACCCGGCTCGATGCGCGAGCTGCATTGGCACCCCAACGCCGACGAATGGCAGTACTACCTTCGCGGTTCGGCCCGAATGACGGTGTTCAACAACGGCCCGCACGCCAACACGACCGATTTCCGCGCGGGGGACGTGGGAGTCGTTCGCCGCAACTACGGCCACTACGTCGAGAACACCGGTGACGAAGTGTTGCAGTTCCTCGAGGTGTTCCGCGCCGACAAGTACGAGGAAGTCTCGCTCGCCCAGTGGCTGAGCCACGTTCCGCCCGCTTTGATCGCCCAGCACTTGAACATCGACGAGGCGATCCTGGCCACTTTCCCGCCCGGGACGCAGGGCATCACGCCGCTGCGTTAGGGACCACTCGCCCACAGGGCCGCCGGCTCCTCGCCATGGAGCTCACTGTGGCGGGGAACCGGCCGCTGCCGTCGAACCCCTTCGAAAAGTCTCCGACACAATCGATCTCGATCACCGACACCCTGTGAGTAACCACCATGACTTCGCACGTACAACTCCCACCTACAACGTTTCCGCAGGTGTCGACCGCACGACGGTATGTGGTGCTGGCCGTCTGCTGCAGCAGCGTGCTCCTGGCCTCGCTCGACAACACGATCATCAACGTCGCACTGCCCTCGATCGCCCGCGACCTCCAGGCGTCACTGTCGACGCTGCAGTGGACTGTCGATGCCTACCTACTGGTGCTGGCCGGCCTGCTCATGTTCAGCGGATCGCTGGCCGACCGGTTCGGCCGCAAACGGGTTTTCGCCACGGGGTTGACAATCTTCACAGTGGGCTCGGCGATGTGCGGGCTGTCGACGTCGGAAGAATGGCTCGTCGCCTTCCGCGTCGTACAGGCCGTCGGCGGCTCCATGCTCATCCCCGTCGCGCTGGCCATCGTCACCAAGGTCTTCACCGACCCGACCGACCGTGCCCGTGCCATCGGCTGGTGGGCAGCCACCAGCGGCGTCGGTATCGCCGGCGGCCCCCTCATCGGAGGCTTCCTCGTCGATTCAGCCGGTTGGAAGTCGATCTTCTGGCTGAACGTCCCCATCGGCGTCGTTGCCGTGATCGCCACAATGGTGCTCGTACCCGAATCGAAAGCCGCACAACCACGTCGGTTCGACCCCGTCGGGCAGGTGTTGGTCGTGGCATTCCTGACCGCGCTGATCTTCGGGATCATCGAAGGCGGACGATATGGTTGGACCTCGCCGCTGGTCATCGGCGGCCTGGCTCTCGCCGCAGCGACTCTCGTCGCGATCATCGTCTACGAATCTCACCGCACCGAGCCGCTGCTGCGTCTGGAGTTGTTCTCCAACTTCGCTTTCGCGAGTTCCTTCGCGATCTCGGTCCTGGGGTTCTTCGCCTTCGCCGGGATGCTGTTCGCCAACACCCTCTACCTGCAGACCGTCCGTGATCTCAGCCCATCCGCGGCCGGCCTGCTGACCCTGCCCTTGGCGGCAGCCACCATCATCGCCGCACCGCTCTCGGGTCGGCTCCTGGCCGGCCACGGCCCACGCACCCCGCTGTTGATCGCAGGCGCGGCACTGACTGTCGGTGCCGCGGCGCTGCTGCCTACCGGAGCCGGCACGCCGGTGTACTGGCTGATCCTGCCCTACGCGGTCTTCGGCGTGGGCTACGGAATGCTCAACGCCCCCATCAACGATGCAGCCGTCTCCGAGCTTCCCGACGATCAAGTCGGGGTCGCTGCCGGCATTGTCTCCACCGCCAAACAGGTCGGTTCAGCACTGGGTGTCGCGATCATCGGATCGGTCCTCGTCACACAGAGCGGTGGATCGCTCGCCGAGGGCTGGCACAGCGCCGGCGTTCTCGCCTGGTCGATGATCGCCTGCGCCGGAGTGCTGATAGTCGCGATCACGCTGGGCATGGCCGACACGCCGGTTGCCGACCACGGTCCGGTACCCGAACGAAGCGCTGCCCGACAACGCATGTGACCACACCGCATCGGCCCAGCTGAATCGACCTCACGCGAGGAGTACCACCCCGTGTCTGACCGCGATATCGGGTTGCAGCAGTCGGCGATCCGACCCACCTGGGCCACCTTGCTCATCCTCTCTTTCGGAGCCGGTAGCACCGACGCTTTCGCCTTCACCGTGCTCGGCGGCATCTTCACAGCCAACATGACCGGAAACCTGATCCTCATCGGACTTTTCGAACGAGCCCACTACCTCCAGACCCTCATCGGTGCCGGCATCGCGCTCGCGGTCTTCGCCGGCGCTGCGTTCGGCGCCTTTCGATACCTGAGTGTCCACGCACGGCGCAGACCCGGGCGAATCCTGGCATTGCTGACAACCGGGGCGGCGGTCCAAGTCATCGTCTCCGTGATGTGGGTGTGCTCGAATGAGAAGGCCGGTCAGACAATCATTTTCGTATCGATCGCAATTTCGGCAGTCGCGATGGCTCTGCAAACCGCCCTCGCCAGGACGATCGGAGCGCCGGTGACCACGACCTTCGTCACCGGCACCATGGTCGCTCTCCTCGGCGACTTGGCACAGGGCAGAACCCAATTCTGGGTGCAGCGAGTCGCCACGATCGTCGCTCTTGTCTGCGGCGCCACGATCACCTCGCTCGTGCTCATCGCCGACCACACCCTCGCGCCACTTGTCCCGGCAGTGACAGCTCTCGCCGCGGTGGTCAACCACCTGATATTCCAACCCGCCGCCAGTCCGATCAAGTGCGCTGGCCCCTTCGCTGGTCACGCACCGCCGGGGACCAACCAATCCGCAAAGTCGATCCAACGTACGGGAGGTACGCGATGAGTGTGTGGATGATCGCCGGTCCGCCCGTCGGGATGGCCGGCGCCATTCAGTGCCAGCTGGTGGCGGCCGGTGAGGATGTGGTGTCCGTACTGCCATCGTCATCGTGGACGCCGCTGAGAAACCACCGTTGCGGCGTGGTCGGAGTCGACATCGACAGTCCTTCGGACACCGATGCAGCCGTCACCAGGATCGCGGCGCGGTTCGGCCAGGTCGACTATCTCATCAACGCGCCGTGGCCCGTTCCAGGACGTTCTGCTGCCAGCAGCCGTGTCCGGGTCCACCCGTTCGGGATCGTCAACATGACGAGAGCCGTCGCCCATGTCTTTCGTGCGCAGCGCCACGGCCACGTCATCAACCTGCATACCCCTTCCTCGGCCGCGTCACCGACTGCTCCGGTGGGGTGTACCAGCTTCGATGCCTCCGCTCTCGGCCACGCCATCCGCATCCAGTTGGCGCCCTACGGTGCGGGACTGACGGTTGTGGAGTCAGTGGGCGGCGCACCGAGATCGTCTTGGGACCAGGCCGCCACGCAGACGCTTGCCGCTGTATCCCTGCCCTCACCTCCCCAGCTGCTGCAGCTTCGACCCGATGCAGCAGCCACCGTGTGACCTCAACCCCCGTTCTGCGTCCGAAGGAGCCAACGTTGTCCGTCCAACTCACCCACTCCATCGACCTCGTCCGCGTCTATGGACGCAGTCAGTGTCGTCGTGCCTTCGAGATTCGTGACTTCCTCAGCCGCAGCGTTGTCCACTACTCCTGGACCGCTGTCGACACCGATCTCGCCTGCACAGACCTGTTCGGGCTGCCACTGGCTCAGGCCGATCTGCCGATCGTCGACCTACCCGACGGGACACGGCTCTACTCACCGTCGGTGGCCGAGATTGCGCGTCGACTCGGTTGGGTGAACGCTCCCAAACTCGCCGAGTACGACCTCACCATCTACGGGGCCGGACCAGCGGGCCTGTCGGCAGCGGTCTACGCAGCGTCGGAGGGACTGAGTGTGGCCGTGCTCGAGCGAGAGGCAGTCGGCGGACAAGCCGGCTACAGCAGCCTCATCGAGAACTATCTCGGGTTCCCTGGTGGCATCTCGGGTGGCGAGCTGGCAGAACGCGCACGCCAACAAGCCGTCACGTTCGGCGCGGAACTGCTTCAGATGCGCGACGGGCTCCAGGCGCGCTTCATCGACGGCCGCGTCCACACGACATTGTCGGACGGCACAACCATCGTCTCGTGCGCCACCGTGTGTGCCACGGGCGTCGAGTGGCGCCGACTGGGCCTGGAGTACGAGGACACCTACATCGGCCGAGGGCTGTTCTACGGCGCCGGCACCAGCGAGGCCCCCACTTGCGACGAACTCGATGTGTACGTCGTCGGTGGGGGCAACTCCGCAGGACAGGCCGCGATGAACCTCTCGGCCTACGCCAGACGAGTCACCATGCTCGTCCGGGGCACCTCGCTGGCATCGACCCTGTCGACCTACCTTGCCGAACGCGTTGTCGAGCAACCCAATATCGCGATCCGAACCAACACGCGCGTCGTCGGTCTCGACGGCGACAACGGACTGGCCGCGATCCACCTCGAAGACACTCGCACCGGCGAGAAGGAGACAGCCACAACCGAGCGCCTGTTCGTGTGTATCGGCGGCGACCCTGCTACCGAGTGGGCTGAGGGCACCAAGACCGTGCGCGACAGCCACGGATTCCTCGTAACAGGGCCCGACCTCGACACCACGTCACCATCGACACCCTGGCCGCTGCAACGGGACCCGTTCTACCTGGAGACGTCCATTCCTGGCTCGTTCGCTGCCGGTGACGTGCGTCGCAATTCGGTCAAACGCGTCGCATCAGCCGTCGGCGAAGGCGCCATGGCGGTCACCTTCGTCCATCGCTACCTGGCAACCACCTAGCCCGGCAGAGGTTTCGAAGCGGCGGCGTCGCGTTTCATCGTGGGGGAGTAGCGGACTCGCCGCCGAGCGGCCACACCATCCCGCACGACATCGTCGACGGCGCCGAGCTCGTTCGTATCCCTGCAAATCCTGTTCGGCATCTGCCTGCGGTGCCGATGAACAACTTCGCCTCGAGTACGTAGATTGTGAAGCGCACCATCGATATTCGCAGCTGCTCTACACACACTCCAGATGTCGACGGGCGCTGTTCTTCAGCCGACTTTTCGGTACTTCTTGTGCATGGCCTGTTTCGAGACCTGAAGCAGGCTGCCGATCTCCGCCCACGAGAGCCCGGCCAGTCGCGCCCGCCGCACCGCGACCTCTTCCTCTCGCGCGATTTGCTGTCGTCGCGTGGCGACCTGGGAGAGTTGTTCGATCGGTGTCATGTCGTCGTCGCCGTCCAGTCCTACCTTCATGGTGACCAGGGTGCCCGCGGTTTCGCTCTTCGTCAACATTGGTTGACGAGGCAGGACTCGCTACTGATCACCCGCAGGCCCGGCGAGCGCAGTCTGTTTGTGCTGGCATCGCGAGACCTCGTCAAGGGGTGGAGCAGGACCCGGTGGTCGGATAGGTCAGTCCGGCGTAGACATTGTTCAGGGGACTGCTGTCGGCGGTGCCGTGCACGGCGACGCCCTGCGGTTGCCATCCCAGTGTGGGGAACGGGATCTTGATCGGTAGTTGCACCGACCGTCCGGAGTCGATCAGCGGGATCTGGCGTCCGTAACCCCAGTTTGAGACAAAGCCGTTGACTTGCACATTGCGGGCGGCGCCACCTGTGTTGGTCACGGTCAAGTTCACGAATTTGCCCGTGGCGTCACACGTATAGGAGTTGACGACAACACTGAGGTCGGGGAGTTGTTGTGCGTCAGCTGTCCCGGTGCCGACCGTGAGTAGCCCAGCTATCGCCACGGCGATTCCAGTGGCAGTCGTGGCGGCCGCGCAGCGCGCGTTGAACTTGTTTGTTGCCATTAGCGCACATTAGCAAAGCGACACTTTGCGAGGGAACATTTGGAATCGGTGTCGGTCGCTAGATCTCCCCAGCCGAGGAGCGTGCTCTCATGCGCTACTAGCTGTTCCCAGGTATGGGGTTACCTGTTGAGGATCAGTCTGTGATGCAACGATTTAGTGGTCGTTGTACGGGATGGATGTCCCTGCTCGGCGGCAGCCTCCGGTTGTTCGGGCGACGAGTTTTCCGGTTCTGTCTCGGCAAACGCGCGTGTAGCTCAGGCCGGCGTTGTGAGTGCCGCTGTGCCCTGCTTGGCATCCGCCCGCCGAGCCTAGGTCTGTGGGCCTGGTACTCTTGGTCTCATTAATATCATCAGTAACTTGAGCAACACGATCTGGAGTTGCTAAATGCCCGTGCGCAGCCCCCGCGGACCCCTCGGCGTCCGAACCGTACTGACGGCGGCGGCCACTGCCGTCGCTCTTGTCGGCGGACTCGCCCAGGCCGGCGGAGCCCAGGCGGCCGACGGCTACCCGTACGTCAATCTCGGTGACAGCTACAGTGCGGGCGCGTCGGTGTTCCCCCAGGCGACGAGTGCGGCGACTTTCTGCTCGAACTCGGAGGTCAACTACTCCAGTATCGTCGCCAAGCGACGCGGGACGACGGTCGCCGACGTCAGTTGCTCGGGCGCGACGACCGAGAACCTGACTCAGTCGCAATACCGGTGGCAGGGACCTCAGATCAGCGCGGTGGGACCGGCCACCCGCTTGGTCACCTTGACGATCGGCGCGAACAACAACGGGCTGTTCAACGACTCAACCTCGGCCTGTCAGCAAGCCTGGCTGTCCGCGCCGTTGTCGGCCACCCCGTGCCGCGACAAGTTCGGCACCTCGTTGGTCGACAAGATCAACTCCTCGACCTACCCCGACCTCGTGAACGCATTGCGCCGCATCGACCGCGCCGCCCCGCGCGCCCGCGTCGTCCTCGTCGGGTATCCGCAGATCTATCCGGCCGCGGGCACTGCGCTCTGCTCGGCGTCTTTGCTCACGGCGCCCGGAGACACCAAATACCTGCACGGAGTCTTCACCGCCCTCAACGCCGCCATGCGCCGCGCCGCCGCCGCGACACGCACAACCTTTGTCGACATGACCAAGGTCTCCACCGGTCACGACGCCTGCGCAGGCGATCGGCGATGGGTCGAGCCGACGTTGGGTGCGGTCAGCTTCCCGGCTATGCACGCCAACGCACGAGGCCAGCAGGCGATGGCCGATCAGGTCGTGGCCGCACTGCGCTGAGGGACCGCGTCGAGGACCTGCTCGCCGTGTCGGGACTACACACTCGACGGTAGGGGGGAGTGGTAAGTCGAAGAGCTTCTGCCGGTAGCAGTCCGTATGCGATGTCGGTCACCGGCCATTTTTGTCGGCACGACAGGCTGGCCCTTGAAGTGGGCACGGTGCCCGACGGTGTCCCGTGGTGGCGTGGTGTACGCGCCGACGGAACTCCGGCTACGTGTCGCGGCGGGCGTGCAGCTGCCCTGCTCGAGGCTGAAAGAGTTTCGACGCGACATGGACGCGTCCATCTGGCCGGCGTGGGCAGCGATGTTCGCCGTTGTCAGTTCAGGACTGTGGCCAGATCAAGGCGGGTGAGGCGGTCCGCGTCGGAGAGGATGTCGATCGCGGTGATTCGGTCGCCGGCGACGGCGAATTCGATGACCGAGAATGGGGCGCCGTCGACAGTGTTGACCAGTCCCGCACGACCGTTGACCACAGCAGGATGAATGGCACATAGGGTGGCCATGCGCTGGAACGTTTCTGCTTGCCCGGCCACGGCGGCCGCGCCGCGAATCACTCGCATCGCTTCGCCGGCGTCGGCCCGGAGCACCACGTTGGGGTCGAGAAGTTGCAGGAGTTCATCGAAGTCGCCGCCGCGGGCGGCGGCGAGGAAGGCATCGACGAGGCGGCGTTGCCGGGGCAGGTCCGGGTCCGGTGTCACACCGTGGACTCGTCGGCGCGCTTGGCTGGCCAGCTTCTTCGCTGTCTGCGGTGTGCGGTCGACAATTGGAGCGATCTGCTCATACGGCAGGGCGAACATGTCATGTAGGACGAAGGCAAGTCGTTGGGCCGGACTGAGTGATTCCAGCACCACCAGCAGCGCCAACCCAACCGAATCAGCAAGCACTGCTTGATCTTCGGGGTCAAGCGTGTTCTCGCAGACGATCACGGGGTCAGGAAAGTGCTCGGAGTCGAGGGGCTCCTCGTGGCGTGCCTTGCGTGTCCGCAGCATATCCAGGCACACCCGGCTCACGACGGTGGTGAGCCAACCACCGAGGTTGTCGACATCACCTGTGTCACTGCGAGCCAGCCGCAGCCACGCTTCCTGCACGGCGTCGTCGGCCTCAGTGAGCGAACCGAGCATTCGATAGGCCACCGCGCGCAAGTGGGTGCGATGGCCTTCGAATTCCTCGGCCAACAAGTAATCATCGTGCACCAGGTCCTCCTTGATCTCGTCCCGTATCGATGACGAACTGCGGGCGAGAAACGTGACCCTATCCCGCATTCTTCGCCTAGTTTCCTGCGTGGTTCCTGGTACGCGCTGCCGATCGACTCGGACAGAAGACGGCCGCTATCGGCACCGGAGGTCCTGGCAGGCCCCCCAAACGCTCTACGTGCTGGTTTCCTCGCTGCGGTCACGTTTGTTCACCGCCGTCCGTCAATGCGCCAGACCACCGACGGCGCAGGCTTCCGGTGCCGAGGTCTTCCGCTGCGGGAACCAGCCAGTTGTCAACGAAGGGAATGATCAGTGAACGCGATCGAAGTACACGGTACCGCCGCTGACGGATACGAACGGGTGCGCGTTGAGTTCGCCGCCGTCGTTGCCGAGGAGGACGGGGAATCAGGCGCTCAGCTCGCCGCATTCGTGCAAGGCCAGCAGGTGGTGGACGTGTCTCCTGGACACCCGCGGACGAAGGAATGGGCGCACGCCGGAGTGGTTTTCGTCTACGGCGGCGCCACCCTCACACATGGCCGTCGGCGACGGCCCCGATAACTGGGCGACACCCCTGTTTCTCGCCGCCGCTACCTTCGCCACCCGAGCATGGCCTCCGCCCGGGATGTCCATCGCCGCAACCACGCCCGCGATCCGTGGAGCCCGGCTTCGGACTCAGCACGCCTGATCGATCTGATACCAACCGCAATTCACCACTGAGAAAAGGAAACCCACACCATGACCACGAACTCCACAACCCAGCTGCGCGAAGGCTCTCGGATGCCCAACCCGCAGGAGCTCGTCCCCGAACTCGGCGACGTCGGCGCGGCGCTGTTCAGAGCCACCGGCACCGGAGCGGTTCCACGTGCCACCATCGGCCTGGTGCAGTTGCGGGCCGGCCAGATCGTCGGCAGCACCTACCTGGCAATTCTGCACACCGCCAACCTGCGTGCCGCCGGAGAAGCCGAAGAACGGATCGCCGCCGTCGCGACATGGCGCGACGCGCCCTACTTCGCCGACCAAGAACGTGTCGCGCTGGCGTTGGTAGAAGCTGTTCAGCAGCCGGCCACGCAGAGTGAGCGGGTGCCCGACAGTCTCTACGCTCTGGCAGCGAAGCACTACGACGACAAGGCCCTGGCCACTCTCGCCATGGCAATCGGCCAGGTGAACTTTTTTGTCCCGCTTGCTTTGATCGGACAGCCGCTGCCCGGCCGGACCCCGGACAAACAATGGACCCCCGTGTCCAGCTGACCAGGCTGCGAAACCACAGCTACTCGCTGAACGTTCATGCAGGGAGCAGAGCGACTTCCAGGTGAGCTGTACCGTGCGTGCCACACTGCAAGTCGATTGCGATGTGAGTGAACTGGAATCGATGTTCGACGTCGCGATCCCGAGCAGCACCTTCTACAGCTCTGGGCCGACACCACAGGGCAGGGCGTTGAGGCGGTCATCTAGGAGGACGATCCTCGTAGATTCGCTGGGTGACCGTGAGTCCGGGAGTTGAGACTCGATCGTCCCTCAGCTCTCCCGTGGCCGTGATCTCGTGCGACGCCATTCAGTCTCAACTAGGGTGCAGAAGCCTCAAATACGTTGTCATCCGAAGAGGAGTGTGGTCGTGGACTCGGATTGCATCAGGTGCAATGTGCGTTTTCAAAAATGTCGTAGTATCCGTTACCTATACTTCAAAACTACCGTGGGACAGTTGTTTTCGGTTCTTAGCCGTTACAAATGGTCGAGTACGCTCAGCCAGCGGTCGACATCTTTCGGTACCCGTACGCTGAGGAGCTTGGTGTGGACGAGTCGCCTGATCGACAGCAGGCTGCCCGTCGTTTCCGCTGGTGGGAGGGCGTCGTCGCGGTGCTGATCGTCGTCGTCGGTGTAGGGGCGGGCCTTGCTGGTCTGAGATGGGCGCTGTTCGAGTGGATCGACAGGTCGATGCTTCCGCACACCTACGAGTCGGTCGACAGCGCCACGGGTATGGCCGAGAGAATGGGCTTGATCCTCGTCGATGGCGACGATGTTGTCTACGGGGAAGTGACCAGCGCTTTTCCCGACTCTAATGCGTATCTGGTCGTCGTCACACCGTCGGCTGACCGGCTGGCCCAATTGCTTGACCGGTCGGGATTCCCGCCACCCACCTCGGTCACCCCGGACAGCTTCGGCGTCGGAAGCCACAAAGGCCATGGGCCGGCACCCAGCGCCACGCTGGTGCGATCCGAACAATGGCGGTCCACCAACTTCCTCACTGCCATCTGGGATCCGATACGAGACCCCCGGAGGGTTTACATCAGCGCTACCCAGACCTGATTTGCGGTCCTGCCGCCCGTTCCGACCCGGTGCCTGCCATGGGTGGAGTGTTAGTTGCGGCGTTGAGCACGCGGCGATCGGCTTCCTGTATCCGCTTGACTCGAACGATCCGCGGCGTCCCACCTGAGCCCGGGTTCGTTGTTCCGGGGTTTTTTGCTCGCGGCCGCAGAATTCGATGGCTGAAAGCTACGCGGCTGCCGACAATATGAGGATGGAACCCGACAACTACGCAGACGACTGGACACCGACAGTCGCGGACGGCCCTGTCGATTTGGTGGTTGATGGTGAGCTGTGGCAAGTTGCTGTGCAGTCCGACGGGGGTTGTCGTTACGCCTGGGTCTCTGGTCCGAACCCTGGCTATGGCTTTTCTTCAGGCCCTATTCGCATCGCGTGGAGGAAGGGCGTCACGCCTCTCACCCCGCCGCCAGCCATTCCGGGTCGGACAATTGCCTACCTACGCGAGTCGATCAGTGAGTTCCTTGCGGATGTCGATCCCAACACCGGGTACCTGTCCGAGGAGTGAATGCGGCGCTCGCATCGAACACTGCTCACCAGATGAAACAAGCAGTGGCTTACTGGTAACCCTGCATATTCGGTCGCTGCATATAGCGGTTGCAGCGGCCCGTGAGTCGTTGCAAGTCCTATCTGTCCGGCGACTATGCGTTCGGCCGCGACAGATACGGCAAAATCGAGGGCATGTGCCAGACATGGAGCAAGTACCAAACGGTCCCGGCTGAATGTGAGGAGCCGCCGGCCGGCATCCAACCGGGCAAGTACGTGATCGCGATCGAGAACGGTCACGGGGCTCTCACGGCATGGGCTGCGGGACCGTCGCGGTGTTTTCGGTTCGAGTTCCCAGTAGATGCACGTCCGCCAGTAAAGACGGTGTGTACCGATCCTTCGACGGGCGAAGCGACCGTGCGCTGGGACCCATTCAGCGAGGACGACGCCAACGCGATTGCCGGGGCGATCAATGCCTGCTCGCGCTCCCTGCCAGTAGCTCCGTTGATTCCGGCGATGCGCCGCTTGTTCGCTATGGCGGCCACTTCGCCGAACCAGGCAGTCTTCCGCAGGGTGCAGACGTCACCATACAGTGACCTGGATACTGCTTCTGGTCCCGACCCGAGTAGGAATCGATGTTCATGACACACCGCCATCACGATTGGCTGGCCGATGTAGCCGATCAGATGCAACGCGACTTCCAGCGAGCCCACGCGGCGGCATCGAAGCCCGGTGGCATCCAGGAGTCAGGGCATCACGGTGAGCGAATATGGGGTGCTTTTCTCGAGGCCTGGTTACCGCCGCAATACGAAATCGGGTATCGCAAATACATCCTGTTGGAGACCGACCCCGGAGACGGCGCCGAAGCATCCGCGGAGACGGACATCGTGATATTCCACCCCTCCTACCCGCACGCGTTGCGTGGGCGACCTGACGTTCTTCTGGCGGGAATTGTCGCGGCGTTCAGCGCGAAGCTCACTCTCGATCGTGCAGGCATGGACGAGGCTGTGAAAGAGTCGGCCAAGGTCAGACGAGCGGCCAAGCTTCGATCCGTCGACTTGAACGGTAAGCTCCTACCACCGTTCGTCTACGGCGTTTTGGCACACACGCATTCGTGGAAGGCCCCCGCATCCAAGCCGGTCCAGGTAATCACGGCGGCGCTCGACGAGCTCGACCGGAAGTTCAGTCTGGAGCCCCGAGAGGCCCTGGACTTGCTGTGTGTAGCAGACCTCAATCTGTGGTCAAAGCAAACCATGCTTGTTACACCTGATGTCGCAGCACAGATGCCGGCCAGTGTGGCTGGGCCTGACGGGCACATTCAGTACGCGTTCCTGAACGTTGGCCATGACGAACTGGCCCAGGATGCTAGGAATCTAGTGTTACCACCGGTGGCGTTTCTCATCGGTCTGCTCTACGAGAAGTTAAGCTATTACGATGACTCGCTATCGGCAATGGCGGACGGATTTCGACTCACGGAAACAAGCTGGTACGGGCTTTCCCAGGCAGGTGGCAACCGCCTGTTCGCACCGAGCTCTCTCGTTGCGGGGGCGCAGCTAGATGCGTTCGAGGGCAGCATGTTTCTGCGTAGGATCTATTGGTGAGGGTACTTGCGCGGACCCAATCTCGGTGCGCAGATCACCAAGACCGTACTCAAGAGAGGCTCGCGAAGCTGCTGCTGTACAGGGCTTTACAGCCACTACTGGTAACGCTGGGCTTTCGATTC
Source organism: Gordonia sp. NPDC058843 (assembly GCF_042743165.1). Classification (NCBI taxonomy): domain Bacteria; kingdom Bacillati; phylum Actinomycetota; class Actinomycetes; order Mycobacteriales; family Gordoniaceae; genus Gordonia; species Gordonia sp. NPDC058843. The sequence goes on along the minus strand of NZ_JBHYNC010000004.1, from coordinate 34,521 downwards.
CGTCGTATTCGTTAGAGACCGAGTGTGGGGGCAAGTAATGGGTGGGTGTTGCAACGCAAACCGATAGATCCAAAAGGGGTTTGCATCTCTGTGATGCAGCTCGGTGACTTCCTGAACCACTCCAGCTATTAGTGGTGTACCTTATAGATCATCGTTGATGTGTACCAGTATCTCTCTGACAGCTAGGCGAGCTGGCGTGGTTGTCGTGCCGCACGATCAGTTTGGTCTCTGTGTCTTCTTCGGCCCCTAGATTCGCCGTGTGCCGATCCGGTTGGGATCGTCGATACTGACTGTGAATCCGTTGTGTTGGCCTGGGAGCACGACTTCGACGGTGTTGGTCAGGATGGTGTCAAGAGTTTGGGCGATCCGTCGGAGCCCACTTCCGGCTGCATCTGTGTTCTTCACCGTCAGGCCGTCGCTGATCTTGTGGCGGCGCCCATGCCCGCCGACGGCACGACCAATGTGTTGGTTTGTCGCGTCGTAGATGTCGCGCGCTGTTCCGGATTCGGCGTCGACTCCGATCACGTATTCGTTTTCCTTACGCCACCTGTGGAATCTCTCCGCTCTATCACTCACTGCGGCAATCCATTCCGGTGATGCGACAAGGTCATCGAGCGCGTCGAGTGAGGCGGCGTGGAGCGTCAGGTCGAGGACTTGCCTCAAACGCGCAACCGTCCCACTGTTGAGAGACAGCCAGGCATTGTGATCGTCAGTAGCGAATGGGACATATATCGACCCCAGCGCGCGGAGTCTCTCAACTGAATCGAGGCCAGCCTGCGCGGCAGAAGAAGTTCGGGCCACTCGTACGACGAAGTTGGCGAGCCGGTGCCCAACGCTGACGACGTCATCTATCGCACCATCGGCAAGGTAGCGCTGGGCGAGGGCCATGCCTGCAGGCTCTGTTTCAGCGCTGATAGCTCGTTGGTGCCAAACAGCCTCGATGTAGGCCGCACTACCAAGCATGAGCGATTCGGCAATTGACCCGGCGAGTGCGCACGTCTCACGCCATTGGCTGCGTCTGAGTTCTACCCACGTATCCGGTTCGAAGTCGTTACGGCTGTACTTCCATGCTCGGACGCAGATGCGGTGCACATCATCGACGCCGAGCTCGGCAAGTTCCGGGCGGGTGCTGGTGTCTCCTTCGTGAGCACCGATGTGCATCAGCCGAGACCAGGCCGCGACCCCCCGCGCATCGTCAGCATCGCTGTTACCGTCGACCATGTTTCCTCCCGTCTACTCGGTCGTCTAGATCATCGGGGCCATGGCCAGGTCCTGCCCGATGAGAACTAGCTGTCGGCAAGTTCTCTCAGACGCACCTCGATTGCGTCGAGCACCCTGACCAACCGAGGATCAACAGCGTTATCTGGGCTAACACGGAGGCGGTAGATCTCACGCCGAATCTTCGAGAGCGCCTCGACCACCTCATGTTGAAGGTAACCCGCGGGTAGCTCGAGGTCGACGATCTGCTGAGCGTTGTCGACCGCACGGTCAACGTTGCCTGTGTGCATGTCGGCGACAGACTGTAGGGCGCTAAGCCCGATTCTCTGGCTCGCATCCGCAGTCCCAAGCAAACCGATGACCAGTTCACTTAGTTCGTGAAATTTCCCAGCTTCGTAAAGCTCGTTGATCTTTGTATTTGTTGCCGTTGGCCGGTCAACCGCCCGGGGATCGCTGTCCATGATCTCTTGCAATGTCTGAACATACGGGTGGAGTGACTGTGCCGATCGGTACTCCGGCGTGCGGGTGAGCCACAGACGAAGCTCACCGGCAAACCTGTAGCCGATATCCTGGTGCGACTCGCGGGGATCTGATACGAGTGCGGTTATACCGCCTAATGCCGCGCCGACGGGGACCTCCAAGACCTCGACTGGTGCTTGCAGGAATGACAGATCGTGAATCATGTTGGTCAGCAATGGAACAATGAGTGCGCGAGCCGCCGGTTCTTCACCGATCATGTTTAAGGTCGCACCAGCCGCTGCTGCGAAGTCAACTGATTTTTCGTACCGTCGCCTGCTGGCTTGGCACGTGCTGAGTTCTGCGAGTAGGAGGGCCTTCGTATACAGGTAGACCCGACGATGTTGCGGCGATGGTGACGACAGAGGTTCATGCTCGTCGACGACGGCAAGTACGGCTTCAGCATGCATCCGGATCTGGTCGGTTCCTAAGAAGTCACCTATCACTCGCAAGGAACCGAGCCACCCACGTAGAAAGTGCATGAAGACTGTGGCGTCCTGCTGAAGGACTCCGAGCGGCACCGTCTTCAGGCGTGAGGTCTGGAGAATCTGGTGGATCAATGGGTGAATGTTGACTACGTCGTTGGTAGGACTGTGCGGTGCTTCTGGTCGAAGCAGGCGGCTCGCGATTGATTGTGTTCGCAGGGCTGCCACGACACCGCGGCGCCAGGCGGGCTCGACCTCAACGGGCGTTGGCGGGTTTGTGGCATCGATCGAAACCGTCTGCGATGTTGCCGGTAGTACGAGGTTTAGCGGGATCTGCTCGGGCGCAAGCAAAGACCCGACTTCGAGTACCGCGCGAGCGCTTGTTCCGTGGCTGGCGGGGTCTCGTGTTCCCAGATTCGCGACCGCATGCTGGATGGCCTTGAAGGCTGTCTGGTTGAATCCCTGGGGAATTGACAGCGTATCGTCGAGTGCTGCGAGGTCTGAAAAGTACTGCTCGGAAAGTTCCGCGATGTCGCCTTGAGCGTTCGCAAAGTAGATCCCCGCCATCGAAACGGCGAGCGGAACTCTTCCGAGCATATTGACAACGTCACCAACTATTTCATCAGTTGCTTCGCCGCCGATACCAGAATACGCACGAAAGCACGAGATACCTTCCTCCAAAGTGAATTCGCCGACCTCGATAACTGTCGCGTCGGGCCACCAGCCGAGTGCATTCGTGCTCGTGATGAGAATGGCGCCTTGTCCGCGCGTTGGGAGGTATCGCTCAATTTCGGTTCGATCAGTGACACCGTCGAGGACGAGCAACCATGGACCGGGGTGACCGCTGAGCGCGCCAGCAAATGCGGACGCAACTTCGCCGCTCGGCTTGATTTTGTCGTTGCTTAGCTGCACAAATAGATCCATCGCTTGGCTCTCGATATAGTCGAGATCACGACAATCGACCCAGCAGATGAATGCAAACGATGCTGCATCGACGTGGCAATAGTCCGCGGCAATTACGGACTTTCCTGCCCCAGTATGACCGGCTAAGACGACACGCGGCGGCGTCATCGACGTGTCATCAAGACGAATGCCATGCAATTGATCGAGGTAGCCGATGCGCGGCGCCGTAGATGCGTAGTGGGGGATATTGGCCACCACACGCCCCCAATCGAATCCGCCGACGACTTGCGCGATCCTTACATCCGGCATGGCCAGAAGCTCGACAAACGCCAGAGCAGTGATCTGTTGCGGTGCGTTAGAAGCGGCTGCCGAGAAGATACGTTCGAGCAAGACAGACACCAGCGAATTGCAGGTCAAATCGCCTTGACTGAGCTGACGATCTTTCCGGAATTCGCGGATGAGCGCGCATATGGACTGTCTGACTTCGTGCTCGCTTCGGCTGTCCACGTATACCGCGGGATACGCAGATGCATCCACTTCGCTGTCATCCGGTGGCCATCGATACATCAGGACGCCATCGGGCAACGAAGATCCGGTATCGACGTCCGCAGAGTTGGCGAGCGTGGGCGAAAGTGGCTTATTTGTATAGAGCGCAGAATGTGTCGCGGGGTTCGCATGCAGCCGATCGAGGACCTCACGCGCAGGCGCAGGGGTCAAAGGGTTATCTGCGGGGGCTAGCGATGATTTCACTTGGAAGTGATGAGAGTGGATGTCGTCAACGACAAATCCGAAGTCTACGATGTCATCTGATTCGCCGCCTGCTTGCAGAACAACAGGCTCTACGAGGAGGTCGGTTCTCGGAAGAGAGCCGAGGTTGTCGCGCACGTGGCTAAGGAACCGCTCGATCGTTATCATGTATTGATACCGAAGTCCATACGCGGCAATGGTGCCGCCGCCTGCAGTCATTCTCGTGTTCCTTCTGATCCGGTGGTCGCGTAGCGCAGGTTCTCGTATACCGCGCTGTCTCTAGGGTCCAGGATTGTGGACAAGTCGGCGATTGAGCGGGGATTATCCATTTGACAGCGCACGCGTTCTAGTCTGCGTGACTGCGCGAGGCTAACCAGTACCTGATCCAGCGTGTGCTCGGTTTGAACTGTCATGTGCCTTGCCTCGGTGCGCTGGCGTATCTGACCCACGGCTCGGAAGCGAGGTCAGCGTGTTTCTGCGTCACCTGGTCGCTATACCCGAGCATCTCTGCGACGACCGGGGCTGGGACTTGAGTGACAAGTTCCCGAATCGCGGTGTTTCGTGCGCCGAGCAGGTTGATTCCGAGATCGCGGAGTCGGATCATTACGGTGTTGGGGTGCAGGTGCTCTCCAGGTCTGTAGCCAGGAAAGAGCCACGGACTGTCTGATCCGCTAGTTCGCAGGTTGGGGCGTTGGGTGATGTGTTGTCGAAGAAGCGAGTCGAAGGGGGCTGGGACCGGGGAGGGCGTCACCCCCAGCTGCAAAGCAAGACCGTCGGGGGAGACGATCACTTTGGCCATGGGGAGCTCGGCGACCTTTACGAGCGGCTGAGCATAAAGAAGCAGTAGGGTACCGGCCACTCGGTAGGGAAGTGATTCACTGTCGCCGTCGAACAGTTCTCGGATCCACGCGAGTCGTTGGTCTTGCGTGAGCAGTCGTACAGACTTGGCCTGACGAAACCCAAGGGACACTGAACGATTGATGCGTGAGTTCGCGCACCACACAAGGAACGTCCGGATCAAGTGGCGCGTCGTCGGGCCAGTAGTCACCCATTGGTCTACGTCCTGCTGGACGCACGTCGCGATTGTGCGCCCGTGCTCGTCGTGAAGCCACTGAAGAAACTTCAGAGTCTCCGTGATCTCTTGCTTGGACGAGTGAACTGGCCCGCGTGTTGAGTTTCCGGCCAGCGCAATCTCGTTGATCCTGCGCAGATGATGCCAGGTAGCGAACTGACGAACAGGTCGCTCGATGTCAGGTTCGTCAACGTGCGCGAGCTTCTCGCCCAGCCATCGCTCGAACAGTGCGATGTACTTGTCGCGCGGGGGAATAGCCTTGTGATGCAGGAGAACTGATCGAAGGTGCTCAACATGTTTGCCGCTTGGTTCAAACTGATCAAGACCGTCATGGCTGAGTGGTGTCGTTCCGGAGGCAATCGCTGAAAGAAGGTCCTGCACTTTGCCGGAACACTTCCAGGTAAGGATGCTCTCTGGCCGGTCCGCGCCGCATAGCGCATCGATAAGGGTCTTGATGCCGTCCGGTGAACCGTCTCGCAAGAGGTCGCGTTCTAGATCCGATCGCAGTGCGCAGCGCGCACAGCTACCCCGACGGTAGGGGCGTGCTTCCTGCTCACAGAACAGGCAGTGATAATTCTGACTGATTCCTGCGCAGTCGCGGCAGACGGGCTGTTCGCCGATGTCTAGGCGACCAGGGAGCATTCGGTTCATTCCGCAACTGGGGCAGGTGCCGTAGAGGTTCGTAGCGTCGTAGTAGCAGGAGTTGCAGATTTTGCCGTCTGGCCATGTGACTGCGGCCTTGCGTATGTGGCGGTGACAGCGAGCGCACTGAAGATCGCCGTCGGTTGCTTGAGGCCGCCCGCGAACAGTTTTGCGTCGGCGTGGTTCAATCGTCGTCACTGACAATCCTCGCTCGTCGTGGACGGACAGACTTATTCAATTCGACGACGTTCTCTCGGCCGGCACTGGCTGCCTTCTTCCGAGCATTGGAGGCTGTCACGGTGACCAGATCCTCTGGGCCGCAGTCGAAGATGTCGCAGAGCGCGGCAATGAGTTTGAGTGACACGCGCTCGGGACGTTGGTGAACCAACCGGTAGACCTGTGGCCGGGAAAGTGTGATTCCGCGCTCATGGAGGCGGGGGATGAGGTCCGTGCTGTTGTGCATTTGGTGGCCGGCCATGAGCTCGGCGAGCCGCCAGGTGTAGTCGACGTCGCGTTTCACGATGCTCCACCATTCTCGGTGGACGAGAGTGCGGCAGAGATCGTCGCATCGAGCGCGGTGCGGAGGGTTCGGGTGCGATAGTCGCTGCTCACACAGCTGTAGATGGCGGTCGTGGACGCGTGTTCGTGTCCCATTTGGTGTTGGACGAACATAGAGTCCCAGCCGTCTTCGAGTAGGTGTGTCGCGTACGCACGTCGGAAGGAGTGAAGGTCGAGCCCGGACGAGAGGTCCAGGTCATCGCAGTACCGGCGAAATCGACGGATGAGAGTGGTCTCCGATACCAGATTTCCACGTTCGCTGGGGAACAGGTCGGTTCCATCGTCCATGTGGGGCTGGCCGTTCTCGAGCCAATCTGCGATGACCTCGGGAGTCCAATCGAAGACGGTGAGGACGCCGCGGCGCTTGGGAGGTGAACCCTTCTTGGCTTTGCCGTAGCGCACGTTGACGAGCCCGTACTTGCCGAACTCCTTGGCGTGGGGGTTTCGAGCGAAGTCGACGGTTTGGAGGTGGGCCAATTCGTTGAACCGCAGACCGTAGGAGTATGCGAGCTTGAACATTACCGAATCACGGTAGGCGGGGAGCCATCCCTTGCGCCCTGATGCTGAGACCGCAGAAACCTGTTCATCGGCGTGATCGAAGAAGTCCTGAATCTCGCGCTTAGTGAATGCGCGCTTGTCTGGCCGTGATTCGTTCTCCTGGACATGCTGCGCGGTGTTCCAGTCGAAGAAGACCTGTGAGGGATGCGTACCGAAGAGCTCCTCGCACACACGGTCCCAGCCGTAGTCCGGATTGGCGACATAGGAGCAGAACTGCCGCAGCCCTACCTGGTAGGACCGGATGGACGACTGGGACAGATTGTGGATGGATCGTAGGTCGCCGAAAAACTCGTCGACCATCGCCACCGTCCAGGTCCACGGGTGCTCGTTCGAGTGTTGTACGAATCGCTCTACCTGCTTGATCCGGGCGTCGATCGTTTCGAAGCGCAGGTTGCGACTGAGTTGTTGGCTTCGCCATCCCTGAAGCATCTCGGCGAGAGTCTGTTCCTCGGGATGCAGCGGCCGGACAGCACTAACGAGGTACGCGCGACCAACGTCGTCCACCGCCATGGTAAGCCTCCAGAGCCCGTCTCATCTGTTGCATCAATGATTCATCGGATGCATCATCAAGTCAAGACTCCAGGTCAGCGGGTCGCGTGCGAAACTCGCCGGCGGCGCTGTGGGCGTCGCGCGCACTCTGCTAGAGACGCGGATCGCGCGTAAACCCCCTTGACTGACAAGGGGTTTAAGAAAGCGATGGCAGGGGCCTGTGGTGGTCTGATCCCGATTCATCTGGTGCAATATGCAGTGCTTAACTTGACATAATGTATCTTATCGGCACACCGCGGGATCTGCGCATCGGCAGATCGGCACGAGTGCGACGTCGTTGATCGGCTGCGGGTTCGTTGCTCCGGATGTCTGCCTGGACGTCCCTGGTGCGTCGTCGGCCGTGTGCGGTTCCACGCCGCCTGACGTGTGTGGGCCTGTGCTCACTGTTCTCGTTCGGCGCGGACGGCCGGCCCGGACCACGGGTGGCACGGCCCGGTTCTGTCGACGACTTACGCATTGCCTGTTCCGTAAGGGCTCCTCGCGACCGGGCCTGGTTTAAGCAAAACGTCACGTGACGTAACGACCCTCCCGCCACGGGCATCGTCGAATTCGATGCCAATCGCTGACATGCCACGACCGTCCACCGATGCCCGCGGTCTGGGTTTGATGCCCAGGGATTGTGTCGGGCGGTCTTACGACGGCTGCGGGTCCCGATGCTGCGCCCGGGAATGAGCTTGTGCAGTTCGTCGGGCTCCGATTGCGTGTGCACAGTCAAAGGTTCCCTATGCTAACGGGTTTGCGCAGCCGTGTGCGGGGTACTGCTGGTCCATCGGAGGCTTCAGAATGTGGCGTCTGCTATCTACGCGGCCCGGCCGCGATCAAGGCCGGTGCGGTCCGCGAGGCGAACCGCGGCATCGCCGAGTCCGCCTCATCACCGAACAAGGGAGAATCCGTGTATTTACACACTCAGCAGTTGATCAACGAAATCGTCGTCGACGAGCCTGACCCAGCCGCCGCGAATGCCCTGCAGGAGGGATTGGGCGGGCAATTCGGCGAGATGCGCACCATGATGCAGTACCTGTTCCAGTCGATGAACTTTCGCGGGGACCCCGCATCCAAGCCGTACCGTGACCTACTCCAAGGCGTGGGCACCGAGGAGATCAGTCACGTCGAGTTGATCGGCACCACGATCTCCCGGCTACTCGACGGTTCGCCGGAGTACAACGGTAAGAAGACCGACCCGGTCGACGAACCCGGCGCGAAGGGGGCCACTCCCCTCAAGATTGCGTTGGATACCAGCAACATTCACCACTACCTCGTCGGAGCGCAGGGCGCGCTTCCGGTCGACGCTGCCGGCAACCCATGGTTGGGCTCCTATGTGTACAACAGCGGAAACCTGGTGTTGGACCTGCTGTACAACTTGATGCTCGAATCAACCGGCCGACTGCAGAAGTGCCGCATCTACGAGATGACCGACAACAAGACGGCTCGCTCGACAATTTCCTATCTGATCGTCCGCGACCAGGCGCATGAGAATGCGTTCGCGAAGGCCCTGGAAAGTCTCGGCGTCAACTGGGGATCGATCCTGCCGATCCCCAAGACCAATGCCGAGCGTTTCCCCGAGGTCAAGAAGTTGGTCGACCAAGGGCTGCAGAGTGTTCAGTACACCTTCAGTGCCGACGACCAGAGTGATGCGGCCAAGTTGTACCGCGGCGCGTCCCCCAGCAATGATGGCACCGAGTTGAGTACTGCGATCATGCCCGAGGGCTTCCCCATGACCATCGCGCCTGAACGACGCGAGGAATTCGCACCCGGACTGGACAAGGATCTGCTGGCCCTCATCCAGGCCACCGCCGAAGTTGAGATCGCCGCAGCGGACGACCCCAGCAAGAAGTAGCAGGCGCGGAGGGCGGCGTCCAAAGTGGAGCGCTGCCCGATCGTTCCTCGTCTGTCGTCCTCGCCCCTGCAACGTCGTGTAGCGGTCCCTCATCGCCACAGCAGCGCGTCTACATCGTCGTCCGCTTGGACGGCGGGTCCGCTTCAGCACCACGGCGTGCACTCATGTCATCGGCTGACGCCGCGATTCGTCGCGGATCGTCAACCGGCAGAGAGGCGATGAGGGTTCGGTGCGGGTGCGATGACGTCCCGGTCACCAGGAATGTCTGACCGGGACGCACTCGGGCCGCCTGGCCGAGGATGTCGTCGATCGCCTGTTCGCCCGAAGGTGTTGTGGACGCGACGCTCTCGGTGAGTGCGTCCGTCACTATTCGGCGTGGGTCGTACTGCCGCAGGTTCAGCGACTGCCACTCGGTGTGCTTCAGGGGCATGCCCATGTCCTCCTCTGCGGCCTTGCGTGTGGTCTCGACGAACTGACGCAGTGTGCGGATGGTGCGGGCGAGCTGTTGTGCATAACCGGGCAGTCGCCCGGGCCCCAGTACGAGCCCAGCGATCACGGCGACCAGGAACAGTTTCTCGAAGGTCAGGCCAAACATGTTGTCACTCTGCGTTTCAGGTGGTTGAGAACAGGTCGGGATGCTGTTGGGCGAGTGCGCGTCGGGACGCTCGCCTGTCGTGCACAGAGGTGATCGCGACTGCGGCGCCGAAGAGAGCCGACATGGGCAACGCAACCAGGAACATCGACAGGACGTCCGCTGCCGGGGTCACCAGCGCGCTGAACAGAGCAATGACAACGACGATCGTGCGCCAGCTGCTGCGCAACCTGTGAGCCGGTAGAACGCCGAGACAGTTCACCATCACCAGGACGGCGGGCAGGGCGAAGGCGACGCCGGTTGCCAGCACGATCTTCATGACGAAGCCCACATAGTAGGCGGCGTCGAGGATCGTGCTGTCCTGGTCGGAGGAGAAGCCGGCGAGCACGCCGACCATGCGCGGGAAGATGAGGAATCCGAACGCACACCCTGCAACGAACAGCGGTGCGGCTGCAGCGGAGAAGCCGATCACATACTTCTTCTCCCGACGGGTCAATCCCGGTGTCAGATAGGCGAACAGCTCACCGAGCCAGACCGGACTCGACACGATCAGTCCGGTGAACAGTGCGATCTTCAGTTCGAGATCGAATGCGCCGGTGACGGTGTCGTAGTTCAGGCTGGCCGCGCGGGACCGTGCGAGCTCTTCGACGGGTGCGCGCAGGACATCGAGAATCTGATCCGAGAGAACGAACCCGACGACGACCCCAACTAGCAGTGACACCGCCGCGCGAAATGCTCGGCGTCGTGCCTCACGCAGATGCCCGGCGAGGGGCATTGTTCCTCGCGCAGCGGTGATCACGCTCATGACGCGTGTCGGTACGGGACCGGGGTGTTCGCGTCTTCTGAAGGGGCCGGTGTTGTGATGTCATGGGCGCCATTCCGGCCCGACGGTGACGCCGAAGGCTCCTCACGCACCTCGTCTTTCAGGATGCGTAGGGACTGCCCCACACCCTTGGCGAGGGACGGGAGTTTGGTCGAGCCGAAGACGAGCAAGAGGATCGCCAGCACGATGAGGGCGTGCCAGCCCGTGAGGTTGTGCAGCATGGCTTTTCCTTGTGATGGTGAGATGGGTGGGGTGGTACTTACCTGTTGGTGTGCGGCGGATGCCGCCCTACGACGCGCCGCTTCTCGCCGGGGGCGGGCCACCGGGCCCGCCGCCCCGGCCGCCACTCGGCGGTGCGCCGGCAGCGGGTTCGGTGGTGGTGTCGATCGCCACGGCCAGGGACCCGACGTAACCGGAGCTCGCGTCGCCGATGAAAGTTCCCAACTGCAGGTTGTGGCCGTCGCCGAAGACGTTGTCGTTCTCGATCCCGCCGATCTGGGTGAGGTTCGCAGCGGATCCGGAGTAGGTGTCGAGCTTGTACACGGCGTCGCAGACGTCCTGCGGGAACGCGAGTTGCGATGTTGCTATGGCGTTGTCGGCGTTCGTGGCCGACGCCGCGTCGGGATACACCTCGAAATGGATGTGTGCCCAGCGGCCGGTGTAGCAGCCGGGGATGATCGTCGTGAACGTCGCCTTGCCATTTGCGTCCGCGACCTGAATCCCGCGGAGGTACGTCTCGTCCTCGACACCCTCGGAGTACATCGAATACTTGCCCTCCGCGTCACATTGCCAGGCATAGACGGCGACACCCTCGAACGGGCGGTTGTCGTTGGCGAGGTCGGTGACCGTGAAGTTCAGCGTCAGTGGGACGCCGGCGACGGTGGTGCCTCCGCCGAGGCTCGAGGTGATGTCGCTGCGAACGATCCCCGATTCCTCCAAGACGTTGACTCCATTCGAGCCGTCGGCGGGATAGGGGCCATTCGTCTCGTCGGGGATCTCACCGGTGGCCGCTGCAGCGGTGGTCGAGGACGAGGACGAGGTCGGGTCGGCGGCACCGGAGGTGTTGGAGCAGGCGGCGAGAGCGAATGCGCCGACCCCTGCACCGAAGAGGCTCAGGACGCGCCGGCGGGTTACCAGGGTGGTGATGTCGAAGGAAGCACCTTGATCGACCACCTCATCGTCGGGACGATCGAGCAGGCGCCCCTCGTAGGTGGGACCGGCGGGCGTGTGGGTGGGTTCAGGTATGCGTGCCATTCGCGTATCTCCTGTGATTCGCATTCGATGGGTTGGTGAGACCCATGGTCGACGGCAACCCGGTGCGGTTCCCTGTATCCCAGCTGGGAGGTTCCTGGGAGCGCAGCGTCGTCGGCTGACCCGGGTGCCACGTCTAGCCTCGATGTATGCGATTCGGCCTGGTCTTCCCCATGGAGAACGCGGATATCTCGGGGTGCGTCAGGTCAGCGTCGCTTCGGTGTACCCACCCCAACTTCACCGACCGGTTCATCGGCCACGTCGAACTGACCGGCGCGCGAGTGATTCACCGGGTGGACGCCAACGCCCGCACTGACCACGACCTCGCCCGCTGGGGAGATGACCGCATCCTCGAGTTGGTCACCTGCGCTGCCACTCCCGCCGCCGACATCGTGCTGCTACCCGAAACAGCCCTACACACAGACCATCTCGCCACTGCACTCACCACCGCAGGCGGCGGAGTTCCGGTGCTGACCGCGACCCAGGCCACGATCTGGTCGCTCTACCGCGCCGTCGGCCTGTCGCCGACCGCCCGCGAAGCCGGCCCGCTGTTCGCGGCGCGTGTGCGATGACAACGACGCGGAGCCCGCGATCGAGATCGCGGGCTCCGTGTTCGGTCGCCGCCCGGAGGCAGCCGTCGGCCGAGATGCTGGTCCGTTTTATGTTGTCGGTTCAGTTCTCCGACGAGACGCGTACGACGACCTTCCCCCGCACGTGGCCGGACTGGCTGCGCTCATGGGCGCCGGCGGCGTCTTCCAGGTCGAAGACCTCGGCGATCTCAGGCGTGAGATCCCCTGCGTCGCCGAGTCGGGCGAGCTCTGCGAGGTCCGCGGCGTCGGGGCGCACCCACACGTACTGGCCACCGAACTCGTCCCGTGCTCGTGCGTCGGTGATGGAGGCGACAGTGCCGCCGTCGCGCAACACGGCCGGAACCGAGTCGAGTGTCTCACCACCCACGTAGTCGAGGACGACGTCGACACCCTCGGGTGCGAGTGCGCGGACCCGGTCGGCCAGACCGTCGCCGTACGTGATCGGTTCGGCGCCGAGAGCTCGGAGATAGTCGTGGTTGTCTTCCGACGCGGTGCCGATCACCCGTGCGCCGAGCGAGCGCGCGATCTGGACCGCGAACGATCCGACGCCGCCCGCTGCGGCATGGATCAGCACCGTCTGGCCCGACTGCACTCCTGCCCGACGAATCGTCTGGTAGGCGGTGAGCCCGGCGAGCGGAGCTGCTGCCGCCTCCTCGAACGACCAGCCGGCGGGTTTGTGCGCGAGTGTCCGGACCGGGGCGGTGACGAACTCGGCGAACGTCCCGCCCGCCACTTCCCCACCGACCACGTCTTTGCGGACGTAACCGAACACCTCGTCGCCGACCTTGAACTCGGGGGTGTCGAGACCTACCTTCTCGACCACGCCCGCGACATCCCAACCCGGGACGACCGGGAACACGGTGTCCAGGATCTCGGCGAGGTAGCCCTCGCGGACCTTCCAGTCCACCGGGTTCACACTCGAGGCACGGACACGCACCAGTACGGAGTCGGGACCGACCTTCGGCGTAGGTAGGTCGGTGAGCTCCAGGACATCAGTGCCGCCGAAGCGGTCGTAGGTGATTGCTCGCATGGTGGCACCAACGGGTGGCTCGACGGAATGATTCCACCAGCACCGCGATATCTGCCGGCGTCACATCGTGACGATCGTGATGCACGACCGAACGCGCCCGTCTTCCGGCGGGAGCGGGACGTGGTCCGACGCGGGAACAACGGTGCAAGTCCTGGCCCGATGCTGCGGAATCGAGCCCGGTCGCCGTATGAAACACCTTGTGCCGTAGTGTTTTCACCCGTGAATCTCGCTGCTACCGATGCCATCGTGACCGACTCCACTGCCCGTGCCTGCGTGTGGTGCTCATCCAGCGACGACATCGCAGAGCTCCGCGGCGAACCGCGGTGCGGGCGCTGCCGCGAGGCAGAACAAATCATCGCGGCGGCCCGCGAGTTCGTCGGCTTCTATGGTCTACGACCCTTGGGTGCGTCACTGACGTCCGACGACGACGACGAACGCGAACACCGGGTGGCGGCTCGTGATGCCTGGGCAGTGCTGAATCGGACTCGCACACAGCCCCCACTACGCGCCCGGTCCGGGCAGCGCGGCATCGCACGATCCGCATCAACCACCACGAGGACAGGCGGACACCCGACGGCCCCCACAGCAAAGAACGTCGGGTCCGGAAGCGCCCGGCCCGCGGACGTCTCCCGACCCGACCGTGAGGAGCTCATGAGCCGCGCCCAGTCCTTGCTGGTGCAATTGACCGAGATCGAGGAACGGCTGGCAGTCGCGCAGGCGGACCCCGGCCTGAGCGGCAAAGCCAAGGTGTCCGACTTGACCGCCAAGCGCGATTCGGTTCTGCGTACGCTCGCCGCACTGGAAAAGGCCAAGCGGGCCCTGGAGCCGGCCTGAGATTTCACGTGCCAGGACTTTGTGATTCTCTCCGTCACCGCCACAGCGACACGATGAGGACCTCTGCCGCAGCAGGTGCGCCCAGAACGCTGTAGTACAGAGAGCTCGCCACGAAAGCGGTGGATCAGTCGGCAGACACACCCGAGAAGAACGTCCGGACGGCGACATCGGCGGCGCGGCGGCGCGTCATTCCTTCTGCAGCGATCGAGACCGCCCCGACGAAGCAGAGTGAGTAGAACACCCCGACCAGCCATCGCGTCTCGAGATCGACGGCGATGGCTCCCTCCTTCTGTGCCCGGGCGAGGATCTCGGGGAGCATCTGGTCTTCCTCCTCCGACCACTCCGGGTTTCCCTCGAATCGGTTCGGGTCGGCGAACAGGAACACGATGATGTCACCGATACCGATGATGACGCGCATCAGCGACTCCAGTTCTGCGCGTGCCGTTTCACAGCCGTCGACCGCGTCCTTCGATTGTCGGTCGAGGATGGCGCTCGCCTCGACGAGTGCCGCATCCACGAGCGATTGACGGTCGGGAAAATGGCGGTGGAGGGTGCTCCGGCTGACGTCGGCCCGATCGGCGATGTCGCCCAGGGACGTCGAGAAATCACTTGCCCATGCCGCGATGGCGGCTGACACTATGGCCTGCCGGGTGCGCAGGCGCACACCCGAGACGGGAGCCGGTTCCGGCGCTTCGCTCACCTGGCCGAGACTAACGACCACGCAATGCCCACTGCAACACTCTGCGTTGAAAATGGGACATCGATGTGTCATTATCGATCTCGAATGTTTCGCTCGGGAGGGCTCATACGATGACGACTTCGATATCCTCGGCCGACCCCGGGCAGACCCCGGATCTGCCGATGCGCGCCAAACTGGCGATCCTCTGGTCGTACATGCGGCCGTACCGCGGGCTCCTCGCACTGGGCGTTGTCCTCGG
This sequence comes from Gordonia sp. NPDC058843, assembly GCF_042743165.1. Taxonomy (NCBI): domain Bacteria; kingdom Bacillati; phylum Actinomycetota; class Actinomycetes; order Mycobacteriales; family Gordoniaceae; genus Gordonia; species Gordonia sp. NPDC058843. Next base: position 19,438 of record NZ_JBHYNC010000004.1, on the reverse strand, counting down.
TCTGCTCGGAACCGCAGCCGAACTCGCGACCCCACTCGTCACCAAGTGGGTACTCGACGGACTCGCGGTGTCGGAATCCCTGGCGGCGCCGATCACCGTCCTGGCGGTGTTGCTCGTCGCGGGATCGGTCATCGGTCTGATCCAGACGATCATGCTGGGCACCCTGGCCGAACGGATCATCCTCGCCACCCGAACCGGCCTGATCGGTCACCTGCTCCGCGTCGAGGTTCCCGAACTCTCCCGCCGGCCGAGCGGCGAGATGGTCGCTCGCGTCACCTCCGACACCTTGCTCATCCGGGAAGCGACGACGTCGAGCATCGTCAACGGTGTCAACGGCTTTGTCGGGATGGTCGGCGCACTGGCACTCATGGCGTTTCTGGACCTCCCGCTCTTCGCGACGACGATGGCCGTCGTCATCATGGTCGGGATAGCCGCCGCCTTGCTGATGCCGGGTCTGGCGAAGGCGCAGCAGGACGCGCAGGCCGAAATCGGCTTTCTCGGTGGCCGATTGGAGGGGATCCTCCGATCGATCCGCACGGTCAAGGCGAGTCGCGCTGAGGCGCGTGAATCGGACCGGATCGGTGAGTTCGCGCACCGATCGGCACGTAAGGGTATCCGAGCCGTGCGCATCGAAGCCTGGGCATGGACGATCACCGGGGCCGGGATCAATCTGGCGGTGATGGTCGTCCTGGCGTTCGGCGCATGGCGTGTCGCCGACGGCTCGATGACCGTGAGCACCCTGATCGCCTTCCTGCTCTACGGGTTCCAACTGATGATGCCGGTCTCGCTGCTCACGATGAGTGTCACCGCGCTGCAGTCGGGGCTGGCCGCGGCCGCGCGGATCTCCGAGATCTCCGAGCTGCGAACCGAATCCGACGCTTCGGTGACCGGATACGCGGCGCCTGTCGACCGGACCGCCGCCGCACTCGAACTCCGCGACGTGGTGTTCCGCTACGCACCCGACGCACCGGCTGCGCTGAACGGCATCGATCTGACCATTCCACGACGGGGACACACCGCCATCGTCGGGCCGTCGGGTGCAGGCAAGACGACGATCTTCTCGCTCTTCCTGAAGTTCCTGCGGCCGGATCGCGGTGAGATCGTGCTCGACGGCCGGCCGCTCGACCAGTGGACGCTGAACGACCTACGGGCCCGGATCGCCTACGTGGAGCAGGACACCCCGCTCGTCCCGGGAACCGTGCGCGACAACCTCGTGTATGCGGCGCCCGCGGCGTCGGACGACGAGGTCTGGCGCGCCCTCGCGGCCGTGCGGATGGATGACCGCGTCCGTTCCATGCCCGACGGTCTCCTCACCGATGTCACCACGTCGACGCTGTCGGGCGGGGAACGGCAACGAATCGCACTCGCCCGAGCGCTGGTCGTCGATCCTGAACTGCTCCTGCTCGACGAGGTGACTGCCCAACTCGACGGCCTCACCGAAGCATCGGTGGCCGAGGGCATCCGTCGACAGGCGACCCGCGGAGCCGTCGTGACCATCGCGCATCGGCTCTCGACGATCATGGACGCCGACCAGATCGTCGTCCTGGAAGCCGGCCGAGTGCGTGCGGTCGGCAATCATCGGAGCTTGCTCGCCACCGACGAGCTCTACCGAGAACTGGTCGCCGCCATGCGCATCGACACCGACGCCGACACCGCGGAGGTCGGCTGATCCGACACATGCCCACCCGGCTTGCGGCCGGGTGGGCTGGGCCGGGTCAGAACCTGCTGACGACCACGTTGGTGGTCTGGACTCGCGCCCGGCAGTCGCCGTCGGTGAACCGGACCCGCGCAAAGACCTCGTCGGCACCGTCCCGATCCTCGTCGAGAACCCGGCTGGGCACGACGAATTCGCGGAGGTACTCGAGCCCGCGATCGGAAGCCCGGAGGAATCCTTCGGTCCCGACCGAGGTGCCCGGGAAGTTCCGGTCGTAGAGGTACTGCTCCTTGCCGTCGTCTCCCAGCACGATGTAGTGCATGCCACCGCAACCCCGATCGTTGATATGGGTGACGAATCCGACAGCGTCCGCTCGGGTCATCGGATACAGACCCTGGATGATGACGCGGTTCTTCCCGGCACCCGTGATGTTCTGATCGACGATCGTCAGCGTCGCGCCCGGTGTGCGGGCGGGTGCTGCCGATGCGGTCGTCGCGAGCGGTGCCGCGACGCCGATCGCTGCGGCGATGGACACCGCCGCACCGAGACGTGACATAATTTTGCTCCGACTCGATGGTGTCCTCATGACCGCACCGCCTCGATGACGCGGTACTCCCAGTCGATCGAGATCCCGCCGGCGACCGACTGCTGGTGGGATTCGGCGAGGGCGACGAGATCGGCTCGCAGCGCGTCCTTGCCGTCGTCGTCGAGCTTCGACGCGGCGGCGAAGGTCGGACCGTAGTAGCCGAGGAACAGATCGGCGAACGCAGACGCGTCGACGAACCGGACGGTCAGTGCGGCACTGTGCGAACCGACCGACTGCACCCGATCTCCGAACAACGACGCGACGTACTCCCGGTCACCCCATCGGGTGGCGGGACGTGCGCCGGGAGGCGGCGACACGTGGCGGCCGACCGCGGCGAGCATTCCGCCGACGAAGCCGTCTGCGGTCCAGCTCGTGACCACGATCCTGCCGCCCGGCCGGACGACGCGTGTCAATTCGCGTGCGGCCTGTTCGTGATCGGCGGCGAACATGATGCCGATCGTCGAGATACCGGTGTCGAACGTCGCGTTGCCGAACGGCAAGACCTCCGCGGGTGCTTCCACGAAATCGACAACGAGATGTTCTGCGGCTGCACGACTGCGGGCGATGTCGAGTAGTGCCGGCACGTAGTCGATCGCGGTGACGTCGCCGCCCTGCCGGGCCGCGGCGAGTGCGGAGTGACCGGTGCCGGTGGCGATGTCGAGGATTCGATCGCCGGGAATGACCGATGCCGCGTTCACGGTGGCTTCGTTGACCGGCACGGTCAGTGCGGCGATACGGTTGTAATCACCGCTGCTCCAGACCTTCTGCTGCTTGCCGCGCAGGGAGACGAGGTCCGGTGAGATGGATGTCGTCATGAGATTGCCCATTTCTGTGTGGTGGGACGACCGGCCGTCGGCGACCGATTCGGTCCCGGCGTCCGGGCGGAGCCCCTTCTTCGGGGTCACGGACCACACTCGGTCACCGGGCACATGGCAGGCATCGGTGAGGACCTCCCATCTTTCGCCCGGCTGTCGTATCCGTGAATGGGTAGACACACCTATCCGAGCCCTTCGCGGCCTACACTCGGGCGGTGCGCTTGTTGGAGAGGACCGGGCAGTTGTCGCAGATCAACGCGGCATTTGCCCGGCTGCCGATAGGTACGGGGTTCTCCGTCTCGGGCGAGAGTGGCGCGGGCAAGACGACGTTGATCGCGCAGGTGTGTGAGACAGCCCGAGATGTCCGGGTCCTGCGCGTGGCGTGCGACCCACTGGACACACCGCGTCCGCTGGGACCCGTCAAAGATCTCGGCATCGGGCTCGAACCGACGATGCTCGCCGACGTCTGCGAAGCCGCTTTCGCCCGTCTGGGTGCCGAACCGACACTGCTCGTGGTGGAAGATCTGCATTGGATCGACGCGGCGTCGACCGATGTGCTGCGCTTTCTGTGCCGTCGTATCGAGTCGATACCGCTTGTCCTTCTCCTGACACATCGAGAACTCGAACCGCAGGCGTCGGCGCGTGCACTACTGGCCGAGAACGTGTCCCGCATCGAGTTGCCACCGCTCAGCGTCGGGGCAATCGCCGAACTGGTCGAAGGCACAGGTCTCGATCCCGCGCGGGTCCACGCCGCGACCGGTGGTAACCCCTATTTCGCGACCGAGGTCTCCCGTGAACCAGACCTGCCGATCCCGTCGTCGGTACGCGACGCTGTACTGGCGCGGACGACGAAGGTCAGCGCGGCCGACTTCGAGGCGCTCCAACTGATCGCGGCCTCTCCGGAACGCGTTGCCGACACCGCGCTGCCCGCCCTGCGCATCGAGTACCCCACGCTCCAGCGGCTCGCCGACACCGGCCTGCTGGAGTGGGGACCCGACGGCATCGTATTCCGACATGAATTGGCCCGCCGGGCGATCGAATCCACGATCCCGCCCGGCGGGGTCGCACACCTGCATGCCCAGCTCCTCGGCGCGCTCGAACAACTGGGGACCGTGCACCCGTCGGTGTTGACCCACCATGCCGTCGCCGCCCGCGACTCCGACCGCGCCGTCCGATACGCCAAAGCAGCAGCCGAGGACGCCATCCGCGGCGGTGCGCACACGGAGGCCGTCGCGTACTACGAGATCGCCAGACACCATCAAGGCAACGCCTCAGCTCACGAGCGTGCCGAATTGCTCTTGGCGCTGGCCAACGAACAGTATATGGTCAGCCGTCTACGGGACGCGATAGCCAGTGTCAACGAGACGTTCCCGCTGTGGACCGAGGTGGGCGACGAAACCGGTTTGGCGACAGCTCATGTCGCGGTCGGAGTGTACGAGTACTACAGCGCGCACCGGCAACGTGCCGAGTCTCACCTGACCCGTGCAGCGGAAATCGCGTACGGCACAGGGGCGACAGCGGTGTACAGCCACGCCCAGATCCAACGCGCGTTCCTGGCGTTCATGCGGGGCGACGTGTCGGACACCGAGTCCCTGCTGGCGGACACCACCTCCGCATCCGATGAGGAATTGCGGTTGTGGAATCAGGTCGTCTCGGACTCGGCGGCGCTGTCCAGTGGCGAAGTGGATTCGCGCAGTAGGCTTCTCGCGCACATGGAAACTGCGCGCACGCTCGGCTTCGACGAGCTCGCCTCGACTGTGTACTCGCAGGTGGCCAGCCTCGACGTCGAACAGGGCAGATACCGGGCTGCAGACCGGATCCTCGACGCTGGTCTCCCGTTCACGGTCGAGCGCGACATCCAGATCTGTCGCCACTGGCAGACCGCGGTGCGAAGCCGGTTGCAGTTGGCGCGCGGGCACTGGAACGGTGCCCTCGAGGACGCCGGGGCGGTCATCGATGCCGACGGGATGCCGATCGCCACGTTGTGGCCACTTTTGGTCACGGTGCTGGTACCGCTACGGTGCGGCACCCCGTTCGACATCGACGAGATCGAGAGTGCGTGGGCACTCGCCGACCAGATCGATGAGCCTCTCCGTCGACTCGCGGTCCTGGCCGCTCTCGCGGAGATCAGTTGGATGACCGGGACCGAAGACGCGCGGGTCACCGCAGCGCACACCCTCGACGAGGACGGAACCGATTGGGGTTCTGGAAGTCTTGCCGTCTGGCGTGCCCGGATGGGCCTGTCGACGCAGACCGGACGGATCGCGGAACCTTATCGGTTGTCGCTCGACGGCCGGTATGCCGACGCCGCGCGCTGGTGGTCGGAGGCGGGTGACCCGTTCTCGGCGGCGTTGTGCTGGCTCGATTCCGACGACCCGGGACGCGGTGTGACGATTCTGGACGGACTCGGAGCCGTGGGAACGGCCGATCGAGCGCGCGCGATGATGCGCGAACGAGGTTGCGTCACCGTTCCGCAACGCCCCCGTCCGACGACACGAGTGAATCCCGGGGGTCTGACCAACAGACAGTTGGAGGTCGCGCGCCTGGTGGCGGAGGGTTTGTCGAACTCGGAGATCGCCGGGCGCCTGTACATCTCGTCGAAGACCGCGGATCACCATGTGTCGGCAGTGCTGTCGAAGCTGGGGATGGCATCGCGTCGTGAAGTCCTGGCCCGAGGCGTCGAGTTGGGACTGCGATAGGTTGGCCTACTTCGTGATCGGGTCGCTGCGCCCGACGCCCGCCGCTCGCTGTGCCGCGCGAGAGAGCGTGTGGTCCTTCTCGAACTCGACTGCCGCTTCGGGATGATGTCGACGGAGCTCGCGAACCGCGGTTCCGAGCGCGGTCTGGACGAACGTCTCCGGATCGTCGGCGAGCGTGGTCAGAATGGTCAGCGGGTCGTCCGGTTCGCCATGCCTGATGATCCAGAACGACGCCACGATTGCCGTCCGTCGTTCCCAGGGATTCGACGACCGCGACAGCGCGTGCAGCGGCGAGCGTGATCGATCGAGCAGGTACTCGCCGACGACCCTCGGCGCCGCGCGATCGACGAGGTCCCAGGTATCGATGTGCTGGTGCTCGCCGAGGTACAGCTCGTAGAGGGCGGTGCGTTCCGGCGTCATCGGTGCGAACCGTCGTGCGCGAGCGTCGAGAATGCTGATGGCCACCATGCGCATCTCGTACCAGTGAGACCGGATGAGATCGCGGACGACGTCGAGGTCGAGATCCCGGTGCGACTTGGCCAGATCGAAGGTGTATTTCATCCGCACACCGATGATCTGATCGCGCGGAACACGTTTGGCGATCAACTGCACCTGATCTGGGCTGGCGGCTCGCCGCAGCGACTCTTCGATGTCCTCCACCGAGGTCGGTCTGGGCACTGCGCCTCCCGTCTGGTCGCGTTCATCTCACGATAGATGTCGGTGGACGATCTCGGTCCGTTCGCTGTGTTCCGCCCATTCTCGCCGATCAGGGCAAGCGCTCGCGGATCGAATAATCGATGGCGGCCCTCATCGGGCGGTGCTAGCGTGAGCCGCGCTGTCCGACCACGGGCAGCGAGAGACCTGGAGGTGAGTCGATGGTTGCCGTCGAGATCGCTGTCGTCGACAGCATCCGAACCATCCCCATTTCTCCAGCCCGTCTCTGACCTCAAGTCTGTGTCCGCGCACGCGACCAAGTCGCGGCTCGGTGGAACTTCTGGGGTCACGGGCTCATCCAGAAGGTCTCTACAGTGCATTCCTCAGATCATCCATCCTCCCCTGTCGAGCTCACCGCGCTCGGTTGGGACAGTCATTTCTCCGCTCTGTTCGCCGATCACGCCGATGTCGACGCGGTACCCGCTCGCGTCGTGCGGGTGAATCGTGGTGGGTGCGACACCCTCACGGCGACGGGGTCGATTCGGGCCGTCTACGACTCTCGGCACGTCGCCGATCGTGAGCGGGCCGTGTGCACCGGCGACTGGGTCGTCGTGCGCCCTGATGGCGAGCGGGCCCACATCATCCAGGTGTTGCCTCGGCGGACGGCGATCGCGCGTGCGAGTTCGGACCGGACGTCGGAACGACAGGTACTCGCGGCCAACGTCGACACGGTGATCATCGCGGTGTCGGTGGCGAACCGGATCAACGTCGGCCGGATCGAACGCTTGCTGACGCTGGCGTACGACGCGGGCACCCGACCGATCGTGGCGTTGACCAAGTCCGACCTGGTCGACGACCCCCTCGCCGGTGAGGCCGCCGTCACTGCGGTCGCTCCGGGTGCCGAGATCGTGGCGACGAGCACGATCAGCGGCGTCGGTATCGATCCACTCCGATCCGCCATGACCGGCACCGCGGTTCTGCTCGGTTCCTCCGGAGCCGGCAAGTCGAGCTTGGCCAACGCGCTCCTCGGCCGCGATCACATGGCGGCCAACGAGATTCGATCCGTCGACGGCAAGGGAAGGCACACGACGGCACACCGCGAGCTGTTGCTCCTCCCGGACGGAAAGGTGCTGATCGACACGCCTGGTCTGCGCGGGATCGGTGTGCAGGACGTTGCCGATGCCGCCGGCCGAACCTTCTCGGAGATCGAGGAGTTGGCTCGCGACTGCGCATTCCGGGACTGCGAACACCGCAGCGAACCCAGGTGTGCGGTGCAGGAAGCGATTCGGGAAGGTCGGCTGGATCCGGGTCGACTGGAGCGATATCGCAAGCTGCTACGCGAGAGCGAGTGGTCGGCTGCCCGGGGCGACGCCCGGGAGGCGAGCAAACGAAGCAAGCGGGACAAGGCGATCACGCGAGACATTCGCGCCATGTATCGTTTTCGGGACCGCCAGGCCTGAGAGTCGGGCCGCTCTGGGGGGGCGGCGGCACTCGTCAGTCGTCGGCGCCGGGTCCGTCGAGATGCGCGAGTGCGGCCCGCGCGGCTTCGAGCTCCTGACTGAGTTCCTCGATGCGGCGTTGTGCGGCAGTTCTTGCCGACTCGATGACGGCATCGACCGCGGCGATCGCGTTCTCGTCGTCGAGTTCGCGCATCGCTCGGGCCACTCGATCGGCGGTGACCTCGGCGGGTTTTCCCTGTTTCCTGGTGCCGTGTGACACCGACACGGTCCACGTGCTCTCCCCCGCCACGGTGATGGTGACTGTCGTCGGGGCGTTCGGAGCCTTCGTCTTTCGTGACGGCCTGCTCGTCGTAGACGAAGGCGCCGACGTCGCCGCCCTCGCTTGCGCGTCTGTCCCTGCTTGCGCCTTCGAGGCCTTGGGGGCGGCAACTGTCTCGGTGTCAGCACGTGTCGCGGCTGGAGTGGGGTCGGCCTGCGCGGCCACCGGCTTCGGTGTCCGCCCACGACCCGCCGCCGTGGTCGGTGCCGACGGCCGGTTCCGCCGCAGTTCGTCGGCTTCAAAGGGTAATTGGTCGTCGACGCCCTTCGGGCTCACCATCACCGTCGACCCGTCGATCGACAGGACCCGGGCGGAGGTGCCGGCCTCCAGGTTCAGCGATGGCATCGCATCGCGCAGATACACGGTCGCTCGCTTACCGGAAGCGAGTGCGGCCGACAGCGACTCCAGGTCGCCTGGACTCAGTCCGGTTCTTGTCTGAGAACTCACTGCGCCATTGTCGCACATGCGTGCGAATGACTGGTTCGGGCTCAGGTCCACGAGACCGGGGGTGGGCGGCCGCTCAAACCTCCGCTCGATGACTGTTACCTTTCCGTTACCTGTCGCATCGGTGTGGCCTCGAAGGTCGCGGCGAGCACTGACGAGATGGTTCGCGCACCTAATGTTCTCGGTGTCGGTAACGGGCTTTCGGAGGGAACATCTTGTGACGCAGGCGAGCAGTCCGACAGGAGCATCACCGGCCGCATCGCGCGAGGTTCCGATCGCCGACCATGCCTACGCCGGAATCACGATCGCGACGCTGTTGTGCGTCACCTCGGCCGCCACATTTCTCACACTCTTCCCCTGACTCGGCCGACACCAGACTTCGAGTGGAAAGCACCACAAGTGCTCCTTGCCGGTGTGCCACCTGCGTCGACTCTTGTCCGCAGGTGGCACACACCACTTCGTGACGACCCCGGCACTGTGCCGATCGGTTTGAGCTCACTCCGTGGTCACCCGGGTGAGCTGTTCGGACACCTCCCATAGCCGAGTTGCCGCCTTCGGATCGTCGAAAGACTTCCAGAGTCGGTGCGCGCCGGGCGGCCCGCCCGCGTTCCCCGGCCACTGGGGTCCATAGAACGCGCCGTCGAACGCATCCGGTGATGTGACGCCCATCAGTGCAGGGAGAGAGGCGGTGTGGACCGTGCCGACCCCGAAACCATGTCGTGACAACCATTCGATGGCTCGCCGGCCTCCGGTCGGCGCCGTCCTGCCGACCTCCGGACGCGCCGCGAGAAGACTGGTCGGAGCAACCCCCGGATGCGAGATCGTGCTGGTCAAACCCCAGCCCGCAGCCCGACTTCGGCGTCCGAGCTCGAGTCCGAACAGGGCGCACGCGATCTTGGACTGGCGATAGGCGCTCATCCCGTCGTAGTCGTGTTCGCAGTTCAGGTCGTCGAAGTCGATCGACCCCCGTTTGGCCGCGATGCTCGTCTGCGAGGTCACTCGCGCCCTGCCTGCTCTCAGGAGGGGAAGTACTCCGAGGGTGAGTGCGAAATGCCCGAGATGATTGGTGCCGAACTGGACTTCGAGTCCGTCGACGGTGGACATGCGTTCGGGCGGCGTCATGACGCCTGCGTTGTTGACGAGAATGTTGATCGGTGTGCCATCCGCTCGGAGCCGCGCGCTGAGGGCATCGACGGATGCCAACGAGGACAAGTCGACCTCTTCGAGGGTGAGGACGGCCGCGGGGTGGCGGTCGCGGATGCGTGCGGCGGCCGCTGCGCCCTTGCTCGGGTTGCGTACCGGCATGACCACCTCGGCGCCGGCGCCGGCGAGGGCTGCCGTGATCTCCCACCCGATGCCGTCGCTCGCGCCGGTCACCACCGCACGTCGACCGGTCAGATCTGGGATGAACAGGGTGTATTTGCTGCTTCGTGGCATCGGTGCTCCTCGTCGGCCTGGGTTCGTTCCCATGTCCTGTGAGTGTCGCTTCGTGCCGCACCGTTAACCACGACTTGTCGATCCGTGGCTCCGCGGTACCCGGTCCCGGAAGAATGGCCTCATGATCGACAGATCCGGCCTGGCGGACTTTCTTCGAGTGAGGCGTGCCGCCTTGCAGCCGGAGGACGTGGGAATGCCGCGGGGGCAACGACGTCGTACAGGTGGACTCCGTCGCGAGGAGGTCGCCGTCCTGTGTCACATGTCCCCCGACTACTACTCACGGCTCGAACGGGAGCGCGGCCCGCAGCCGTCGCCGCAGATGGTCGCGGCCATCGCCCAGGGCCTGCACCTCTCGCGCGAGGAGCGAGATCACCTGTTCCTCCTCGCCGGCCACCAGCCACCGGCACGCGGGACCGACGGCGAACACGTTGCCCCTGGGATGATGCGAATCTTCGATCGACTCACCGACACCCCGGCCGAGATCGTCACCGAACTCGGTGAGACATTGCGCCAGAACCGACTCGGGGTCGCACTCGTCGGCGACCTCATGCGCTTCGACGGGCCGGCGCGCAGCATCGGCTATCGATGGTTCACCGACCCGGACACTCGTCGGTTGCACCCGACCGAGGACCACGAGTTCTACTCACGGATGTACGCCTCCGGGCTGCGCGGGGTCTCGGCGCTCCGTGGCCCCGACTCCTATGCGGCGTCGCTCGCGGAACGGCTCGCCGACGAAAGCGAAGAATTCCGCGACATCTGGGCACGGCACGAAGTGGGCGTCGCGCCCAGGGAGGTCAAGAGGTACGTGCATCCTGACGTCGGGATGTTGGAGTTGAACTGTCAGATTCTCGTCGACCCACGGTGTTCGCATTCGCTTCTCGTGTACACCGCGACACCGGGCAGCACGAGCTCGGAGAAGCTCCGACTGCTGTCCCTTGTCGCGGCGCCCACAGCGTTCTGACACTTGCCCGACATCGGCATTGCGTACTTCCGGCGAGGTTGACGCTCAGAAGTCGAACCCGCCGCCGAAGTCGCCACCGCCGAAGTCTCCACCGCCGAAGTCCCCGCCGCCGAAATCGCCCGAGTCGCCGCCGCCGACGTCACCGGAGTCCCCGCCGCCGTCGAGAGCGCCCTGGTCGGAACCATCGCCGGTGCCGCTCTCGAATGCCTGTGCGTCGTAGGGGACCCCCGCCATGCCGGAGAACATCGCCGAGAACAGGAACATCGAGCCGAGGCCCCACGCGCCGGCAACCAGTGCCGGCTTCCACCACGGCTCCGAGTACCAACCGGCGGGCACCGGCCTGCCCGCCACACGACCGCCGGGGTAGTAGTTGGGAGTCTGCTCCGAGGGACTCGGCGACGCGGCGACCTTTCGTCCCTCGAACTCGACGGTGCGGTCCTCGGTGACCGCACCAGCACTCTTCTGCCCGTCGAGTTCGGGGATGGCCGGTCCGGGATCGAGATTCATCGCGGCCCGGGCAGCCCGGATGTAGTAGAGGCCCTCGATGGCGGTCTGCTTGGCCAGTCGGGCCTGCGTCGGTGTGTTTGCCTGCTCGATCTGAGACCCGGCCGCGGTGTACCGCTCCCCCGCGTCGGCGAGTGCCTGTTTCGAGGCCGGTCCGTCGCCGACCAGCATGAACACCTGTCCCCCGAGTCGTTCGATGGCTTGTCGCGCGTCTGCTTTCGCGTCGTCGAGGGTGCGGGCCTGGTTGGCGCCGGAACGCTGCTGAGCAAAGACCACCACCCCGACGACGGCCACGACGATGACGGCGATCAAAATCAGTGCTTCCATGCTTTCCCTCCGGTTCGCGAGTCCGCGGCCCGTCGACCGGACATGATCAGGCCGACAAAACGGACACCATCGAGCGTACCGATGCCCGACCGTCCGCTGCCGCGTCGATGAGCGGCCGCCGCACCGCCGACCCTGACCATTCTCGTCGAGGATCTCGATCGGTGCTGCGCCTTCACCGGTGTCGGAGATCAGCCGCCCGGGCCGCGGATCTCTACGATGGGAATGTGTTCTTCTTGTTCGGATATGGCCGTAAGCAGAAGCATCTCGGTGCGGGTCAGACCCGAGCCTGTCCGCGGTGCCACAACACCACCCAGTGGGCGAGGATGCGTGAGTACACGCAGTTCACCGTCTTCTTCATCCCGATCGCCCGGTGGAATCGGCGCAACTTCGAGGCCTGTGGCATCTGCGGCGCGGCGTTGGCGGTCTGACCCCAGCCCGGGGTGCGTCGATGAACCACCCCGGCTTCGTCCGCGCACCCGGTTTGCCGGTGGCGAAACTGGTTACTCTCGGAAGGGTGTCCGCCTCCCCCGATTCATCCACACGCACGAGTGCCGCGATCACCGGCTTCGAGCGCACCTTCGTCGATGAGCTGACGTCCCTCACCGTGCCGTGGCAGGGCGCCGACACGCCTGCCCCTCGTCTCCTCGTCGTCAACGAGACCCTCGCCGCCGAACTGGGTCTCGATGTCGAGGAGTTGCGAACCGACGACGGCGTCGCACTTCTGTCCGGTGCGGCCGCCCCTTCCGACGCCGTCCCTGTCGCGACCGCCTACTCCGGGCACCAATTCGGTGGCTACACCCCGCTCCTCGGCGACGGGCGGGCGTTGCTGTTGGGCGAGCTCGTCGATCCGAACGGCCGACGAGTCGACCTGCAGCTCAAGGGTTCTGGGCGGACTCCGTTCTCCCGGGGTGGTGACGGATTCGCGGTGGTGGGGCCGATGCTGCGGGAATACCTCGTCAGCGAGGCTATGCATGCTCTCGGTATCCCGACCACGCGTTCGCTGTCGGTCGTTGCCACGGGGCGTGACATCCAGCGCACCGGCGCCGAACCCGGGGCGGTGCTGGCTCGGATCGCCGCGAGTCACCTCCGCGTCGGAACCTTCGAGTACGCGGTCCGAAACACCGATCTGACGCAGCAGCTCGCCGACTACGCAATCGACCGTCACTATCCGGAACTCGCCGGCTCCGGGGGGTCGGAGGCCGTCAATCGCTACGTCGCGTTCTTCGAAGCCGTGCTCGAGCGTCAGGCCGCCCTCGTGGCCAGGTGGATGCTGGTCGGTTTCGTGCACGGCGTGATGAACACCGACAACACGACGATCTCCGGTGAAACCATCGACTACGGGCCGTGCGCCTTCCTCGACGCGTTCGACCCATCAGCGGTGTTCAGCTCGATCGACCACGCAGGACGCTACGCGTTTGGAAACCAACCGGCCGTCCTGAAGTGGAATCTTGCCCGGTTCGCCGAGACTCTGCTCAGGTTCATGGCCCCGACGCCCGACGAGGCGATCGCAGCCGCGACCGATGTGTTGGCCGGCTACGAGGCGCGGTACGAGTACCATTTCGCAGGCGGGATGGCGTCGAAGATCGGACTGGCAGACGCACCCCCTGAACCCGATCTGATCGCCGATCTGCTGACTCTGATGCGGGAGCATCGTGCCGATTGGACCGGCACGTTTCGGGCCCTGGCCGACGAACTTCGTGGAGACCAGCTCCCGGTCACGAGTCTCATCCCGCGCGACCAGATCGGTCCATGGCTCGAACGCTGGCGCAGCACGCTCGCCCGTCTCGGTCGTGAGCCCGAGTCGGTTGCCGCCACGATGGACCGAGTCAACCCGGTGTACATCCCGCGCAATCACCAGGTCGACGCGGCGCTTCGTGCAGCGACGGATGGAGACCTGGAACCGTTCCGGCGACTGCTGGCCGCGGTCACGCACCCGTACGAACGCCGCACGGACTGGGCCCATTACGCGGCCCCGGCCCCGCAGGCCTTCAGCGAGAGCTTTCAGACCTTCTGCGGCACCTGAGCCGGACGCCGTCGAATGGTCACACAGTGAAGTCGAGTGAGGACGACGACAACTCTCGTGATGCACTGCTCGCCGAGAGGGAACGAACCGTTGCGCTGATCGATTCACTGTCGACCCGGTTGGCCGCGGTCCTCGAGGCGACGAGTGACGCGGCCGCCGACGACGAGCACGACCCGGAGGGTTCGACGCTTGCGGTGGAACGCGGACATCTGGTTGCCCAGTTGGAACGCTCGCGGGTCCGACTGGACGAGATCGGTGCGGCGCTCGACCGCGTCGGCGCCGGCGCGTACGGCACCTGCGAGACCTGTGGGCAGCCAATCGGTTCGGAGCGTTTGGAGGTCTTACCGGCGACCCGACAGTGTGTGCGCTGTGCGGCTCGCCGCCCATCCAGACGATGGTGAGAGCGTGAGTCGCCGCCCGGCCGCGCTGATGAAGAACTCCTCATTTTCGCGTCACGGTGAGCTCACGCCGGCGAGCAACCATTTCTCGTATGCGAAGTGGGGGCAGGGCCCGACACATTGGTCATCGATCGGAACGCGATGTCGAATCCGAGTACGCGACGATCCGGTGCGCGCGCCGGATGCTCCTCGGGATCCTCGTCGGGTCGATGGCGTGCGCCGCTGCCGTCTTCACCCCGGCCGCACAGGCTCTCGACGTGAACCCGCCGACACGGTCATGCGCGAAGATCGGGATCATCGGTGACAGCAAGAGCGACCATGCGATCGGTGCACGGCGCTGGATCGAGGCAGACCTGCGGGACCGGGGAGTCCCGCACTACCTCAACACGAGCAGCGGCCGGAGTATCACTCGTGCGGGCAGCGGCACCGACGCGCACACCGGAAACGGGCTGTCTGCCGTCCGCCACGCCAAGCGCGCGGGCGTCACCTGCTTCGTGATTGCGTTGGCCGCCAATGACGCTGCGCACACCGGAGGTGACCGGAGCGTCATGCGGCGAGACATCGACTCGCTGATGCGCGCCATCGGGCCTCACCGCGTCGACTGGGTGACGTCGAAGACCGCGCTGGCTCGCGGACCGTACTCAAACGCCAATGTGCAGCGTTTCAGCGCCGAGATCAACGCGGCCCGATCGCGGTGGCCGAACCTCGAGGTGAACAACTGGCAGCGGGTGCGCGAGACGCTTCCGTCGTGGTGGGCCGCCGACGGCGTTCACCTCGATGCGGGCAACGCCATCCGGGGCAGGTATGTGGCCGAATCGGCCTTTGTCGCCGGGTCACGGTGAGGATCGCTGGTGCGCAACGAGTATGACCGTCGAGCTGCGCTCCCGGACCGACCTTCTGAGCCGCGGTTCACCGGGGCCAACGTGCCGAACTCCCGGTCGACATATGCGCGTATCGCCATACACGGGTAGACCGGAGGGCGGGAGAGCACGCAACCGACTCGAACCGAGAGGTGTCCGGCATGAAAGCCATCCAGATCGTCAAGCCAGGAAGTCCGCCCGAACTCCGCGAGGTCGACAAGCCGACGCCGGGCCCGGGGCAGGTGCTGCTGAAGGTAACCGCCGCCGGTGCATGCCACTCCGATGATTTCGTGCTCAACATGCCTGCCGACGGTTTTCCGTACCCCTTGCCGATGACGCTCGGACACGAAGGGGCGGGGGTGGTCGCCGAAATCGGTAGCGGCGTGAAGTCACTCACCGAAGGGACCTCGGTCGCGGTGTACGGGCCATGGGGCTGCGGTGTCTGCCACTTCTGCTCACGTGGTCTCGAGAACTATTGCACTCGCGCCGCCGAACTCGGCATCACCCCACCCGGGCTCGGCAACGAAGGTGCAATGGCCGAGTACATGATCGTCGACGACGCACGGCACCTGGTTCCGCTCGGCGACCTCGACCCCGTTGCCGCGGTACCGCTCACCGACGCCGGACTCACTCCCTATCACGCGATCAAGCCATCGCTGCCGAAGCTCGTCGGCGGGACCACGGCGGTCGTCATCGGCGCAGGCGGTTTGGGACACATCGGCATTCAGCTGCTCCGTCATCTGACCCCGGCTCGGATCATCGCCCTCGACCTGAGTGAGGACAAGCTCGCGTTCGCGCGAGAGGTGGGTGCTCACGAGACCGTTCTCAGCGATGCCGACGCGGTGGCAAACGTTCGGAAGATCACCGGAAGTGACGGAGCGACAGCCGTATTCGATTTCGTCGGACTGCAGCCGACCATCGACACCGCGATGGGGATCGTCGGCACGATGGGTGACGTCGTGATCGTCGGCATCGGTGACGGAGTCGCCGCGGCGAAGGTCGGCTTCTTCACGCAGCCGTACGAGGTGTCGGTACGCGCGCCGTACTGGGGTGCTCGAGACGAACTGATCGAGGTCCTGGACCTCGCTCGCGACGGCGTGCTGGAGGTCGCCGTCGAGAAGTTCTCGCTCGACGACGGAATCGAGGCGTATCGCCGGCTGGCGGCGAACGAGCTGCGCGGGCGCGCCGTCGTCGTTCCGGACTGACACCCACCGGACCGCGTCGTGCATCGGTCGCCGCCGAATGTTCGGAACCCTGCCCCGCCCGCGCAACCTACGGTACCGTAACTTGCGTGAAAGTCGAGCTGTCCGAGTCGCAGGCTGTGTACGAGCACTACCTCACCCATCAGCAGGGCCGCGCCCGGGCGCAGGCGATGTATGGGGTGCTGGCGGCCAGGATCCGGCCGGTCGTGCGCTTCCGGTCCAGGGAACGGCTCACCAGCACCGTTCGTAGTGGAGTGCCCTTGCTCATCGCGGCCAATCACGTCTCCGAGCGCGACCCGCTCGTGCTCGCTGCGGCCGGCTTCCGCTCGCCGTTGCGGAGGCGGATCGGGAGTCTGCGCGTCCTGGCGAAGGACGAGTTGTTCGAGGACCCGGAGCAGCGCAAGAAGATCGACACCCTGGGCGGGATCCCGGTCTTCCGCAGTAAAGATCACGGCGTGCGGGCGGCCGCCGAGGCGGGGCGTCAGATGATCGGCGTCTGCGTCGAACGGATGGCACGCGGCGACAGCATCGCGGTGTTTCCGGAGGGTACCTGCAACGAGGGCGACCCGACACAGGTGCAGAGACTCGGCACCGGGATCGGCCACATCGCCCACCGCGCCCTGCGAAACGACGTCGGGGTGTGGCTCATCTCCGCGGGGATCGCCTACCCGAACGACGGCGGACGACCCGTCGTCGCGCTGGGCGAACCGGTTGATCTCGCCGCTCGCCGAGACGACACCCCGGCCGCCGTGACGCGGTGGATCCAGCGGGATCTGCAAGGTGTCGTCGACGAGGCGTGCAGCCACACACGCTGACAGCCACCAGTGCATGTGACGACGTCGATCGGGTTTGGTTCGGACGCCCAGCGGCTATCCGCAGGGGATGCAACGAGATGACGCTGCCGATCCAGCTGAACGAGATGTGACCGCAGCTGACCGGGACGTTCGCGACGACCCCGATGCGGCCGATCCCGACGACCCACGCAAGCCCGACTCGCCGACGGACCTGACCAAGCCGTCGATGCTCTTCGTCCTGAAGAAGACGGCTCGCGAGTTCTCTCGTGACCAGTGCACCGATCTCGCCGCGGCGCTCACCTATTACTCGGTGCTGTCGCTGTTCCCGGCTCTCCTCGCGCTGGTCTCGCTACTGGGCGTGTTCGGGCAGGGTGAGAAGACGACCGACGCCGTCCTGCAGATGGTCGATGACCTCGGACCGTCGTCGGCCGTGGACACCTTGCGGGGTCCCGTCGAGCAACTCGTCGCCGCCCCCAGCGCCGGTTTCGCTCTGATACTCGGTCTGGCCGGCGCCCTGTGGTCGGCGTCGGGTTACGTCGGAGCGTTCGGTCGCGCCATGAACCGGATGTACGAGATCGACGAAGGCCGCCCCATCTGGAAGCTGCGGCCCATCATGCTGTTGGTGACGCTCGTGGCGCTCGTTCTCGCGGCCGCAGTGGCACTGATGCTCGCGGTCAGCGGACCGATCGCGAAGTCCATCGGTGACGCCGTCGGGCTCGGCGACACCGCGCTCACGGTGTGGAACATCGTTCGATGGCCCATCCTGCTGCTGTTCGTCATCCTGATCGTCGCGATCCTGTACTGGGCGACACCGAATGTGCAGCAACCGAAGTTCCGATGGATCAGCGCCGGCGCGGTCCTCGCGATCGTCACCTGGATTCTCGCGTCCGCAGCGTTTGCGCTCTATGTCTCGAACTTCGGCAGCTACAACAAGACCTACGGGGCACTCGCGGGTGTCATCGTCTTCCTCCTGTGGTTGTGGCTGACCAATCTTGCGCTGCTCTTCGGGGCCGAGTTCGATTCGGAACTCGAACGCGGCCGGCAACTCCAGGCGGGGATGCCCGCCGAAGAACATCTGCAACTACCTCCCCGGGACACGACGGCGTCGGACAAGAATGACGAGAAGGACCAGAAGTACATCGAACAGGCACGCGCGCTTCGCAACTCGCAGGGGAAGTGAACCGTCGGCCGCCAGCCCCGTAACGTCAGTGCAACCGGCCGGGCACGAGCTCGGTCGATCGGCGGAAGGAACGTGGCACGATGAGCCGCAATCAAGTGACCGGCGCGGTCGACCGCGCCACCGACAGTTCGTGGTTCGAGCGCGTGGCACGTGCTGGACACGGCGTCAGCGGGCTGCTCCATCTGCTGATCGCGTACATCATCCTGCGCCTCGCCTTCGGCGGAGGCGGAAACGCCGACCAGTCGGGGGCGCTGGGGATCTTCTCCGACTCGGCCGGTGGGCGAATCGTGTTGTGGGTCGCCGCGGTCGCGTTCGCCGGCCTCGCGCTGTGGCGACTCGCCGAGGCCATCGTGGGGCCGCACGCCACCGAGCCAGGCGAGGACAGTGACGGCGCCGAGCAGTGGTTCGACCGTGGCAAGGCGCTGTCGCTGGCCGTCGTCTATGTCGGGTTCACCTGGTCGGCAGTCCGTTTCGCAACGGGCCAGGGCAAGTCGAGCGGGCAGGAGAACGCCGGGCTGACAGCCCGACTCCTCCAGTCGGGCGGCGGCAAGTTCGTCCTCGTCGCGGCCGGACTGATCATCATCGGCGTGGGGATCTACCACGTGTACAAGGGAGCCAGCCGGTCGTTCCTCGACGACCTCACGATCTCCGGCGACAAGGCGGCGACCGTCGCGGGCGTGATCGGCTACTGCGGCAAGGGAGTCGTCCTGGCCGGTACCGGCATCCTGGTCTTCGTCGCGGTCGCGACCGCCGACCCGTCGAAGGCCACGGGGATCGACGGCGCGGTCAAGTCACTCGCCGGCCTGCCGGCCGGGCAGGTGTTGATGGTTCTGGCCGCGGTGGGGATCGCCGCATACGGCGTCTACTGCTACTGGCTGGTGCGGTTCGCGCGGATGTGAATCGACGCGAAACCCGTGTGGCCGACCCTTCGAGGCTCGTCGCTTGCGCTCCTCGCACCTCAGTATCTGAGGCCTGGCGGCCGTCGTGGACCACGAAAGAACACTCGTCGGTGTCCGAAATCCATGCTCCCTAATCCGAAGAGTTAGGTGAGGTGGCTGCTCAGGCCGCTCCGTGGGGTGTGATGGTGACGTTGTATCCGAGTTGGTGGAGCTCGTTGAGGG